>DRNA01000174.1 GCA_011322365.1 Aeromonadales bacterium
ATTATTCCTTATGTATCTTTGGAATTTATATCTAAGTTATTTTCTTTTATGACTAATAACGTAAATAATAAGCAACCTAATATTATTATGATAGGTTCAGATACTTTACGAAAAGACCGGGTGGGACGAATTAGAAACACTCAGTCAATCACTCCTAATATTGATAAACTTGTAAAAAAAAGCATCTCATTTGAAAATTGTTTTGTTCCTATAGCTCGTACTGCACCGAGCTTATTATCTTTTTTTTCCGGTTTGTTACCCTGGCGACATAAAATTCGTGATAATTTTTCAGAGCCTAAAGACTGCCAACTTGATGTAACACCTTTGGCTAAGATGCTTAAAAACAACGGTTATACTACAGCAGTGATCAGTGACTGGTGCGGCACGGATCTGACTAAGTTTAACCTGGGATTTCAAAGGCAGGATTTGCCTGAAGATCAATGGAACCTACGTTATTTTATTCGGCAGGGACCTAAAGACATTCGTTTATTTTTATCACTCTTTTTACAGAATCATTTTGGCCGTTTATTTTTACCGGAAATATTTTACCTGGGCGGGGTACCTAAAGGTAAACATTTGATACAGCGAAGTAAATCCTGGATCACTCAATTATCCAGACAAAAACAGCCTTTTTTTCTTAATATATTTTTTGGTACCACGCATCCTCCATTTGGGAGTGAATACCCCTACTATTCCAAATATGCCGATCCTAACTATTGGGGGGAGTCAAAATTCTCTATGGCTCGTTTAACAGAGCCAGAGGAGATTATTCGCAGTCAGAAAGAACCAAAAGAAGCATTTGATCTGGATCAGATCATAGATTTATATGATGGTACGGTTACTAATTTTGATGATCAGGTAGCAGATATTCTGGCGAGTATTAAAGAAAATAAGATTGAGGATAATACCATTGTTATTATTTATAGTGACCATGGTATGGAATTTTTTGAAAATGAAACCTGGGGACAGGGGAATAGTGTTTTTTCTGATCTCAGTTATAAAGTACCGTTAATTATTTATAACCCACAATGGCAAGTGGCCAGGAAAATAGAGCAGAATATTCGCAGTGTCGATTTATTGCCTACTCTTTTAGATATTCTAAATATAAAGAATACAGAGAATTATGATGGGCAGTCATTAGTTGATTTAATTGAAAATAATATACCAAAGGAACTGGATGTATTAGCCGAAACGGGGATCTGGTTTTCTAAACCGCCGGGAATGAGTGAGGATCATTTACATTATCCTGAGTTACTGGACTTAATTGATATTACTGATGATGGTACGATTGTTCTTAGAGCTGAATTAAAAGAAAGTATTTACAATGCTAAGGATAAAATGCTTATTTCAGGTCAGTGGAAACTGGTTTGTCAGCCATTGAAAAATGGTAATGTATTTAGCCTTTATGACAGGTTTAATGACCCAGAAAATAAAAAAGATATTTCAAAAAAATATCCTGACAAATTTATTATGATGAAACAAAAGTTCTTAGAATCTTTTGATTTCGAATAATATCTGCCTTACCTCTGCCATAATTAGTAGAAAATATTTTGATAAAAATTGATACTGAAATCAGTCGCAGAATCAGTATACTGAGATATCTAATGATATTTGGGTTTATTGTTCTGCATGTACCGCCTTATATTCCACTAGCTGAAACAGGGATATATTTGCAGGCTTTGAAGATGGACCGGGTCATCAGAATCAGTCGGATCCGGGGACTTATAAAGGGGCTTTCAAAACTGTGGATCGCTGGGATCCGGTAGTAAGTGAAATTGGTGGTGTCTGGGATAGTTTGCTTGATGAGGGGGAAAATCTCTGGGGTGCACTGGCGACTTCGGATTTTCATAATCATAAAATGGATTATTATCCCTGTGAATTTGCCCGTATTCATATTAATGTACCGGATAAATCTTCAACGGGTGTTTTAAAGGCTTTAAGAGCGGGCAGCTTGAATAATCAGTCTGTTTTTAAGAAGTTTGTAATATATTTTAGCCAATCTCTTGAAGTGACAAATGATTAAATACCGGGTTTGTGAGTAGATAATTTTTCATTTTTAATGGCTTTTTATGATAGCTATTGGCCATTACCAGAGACTGTACAGGACGGTCCTTAAACAATGGGGCTATTTTTGAGAAATTTAATTTTTTTTCTGATATGGTTTCACTGGCTTTAGCCTCAATGAGTGCAATTGAGGAGTCTTTTGTGATGCCTTGCTCAATTAAAAAATCCATTTCAACACCATTTTGATCCCGGTAAAAAAACAGGTTTTTGCCAGGCCTGTATTGTCCTGTTTTAATTAATTCACAAAATACCAGGTTCTCCCATAAGTTGCCTTTATAAAGATGCTCCTGCCATTGCTTATAATTATGAATGTTTAAAAGATAGGCCGCCAGACCATGATCAGCAAAATAAAGTTTAGGGGATTTTACAAAACGTTTGCCTATATTGGCAAAGA
>DRNA01000175.1 GCA_011322365.1 Aeromonadales bacterium
CCCGTTTTGCACCATAACAGCACGGTTCATCCCCATACGTATGGGGAACAGGCATTATTTAAGTCGATTGTATGGACAACGCGCGGTTCATCCCCATACGTATGGGGAACAGTGTTCCTGTAGTCAACTGGACTGGAACAGAATCGGTTCATCCCCATACGTATGGGGAACAGAAAAATAAAAAAAATCAAAGCGCCGTTAAATGCGGTTCATCCCCATACGTATGGGGAACAGAGATGGAGTTTATGGTACTGCTATTAACCAAACGGTTCATCCCCATACGTATGGGGAACAGACTAAAAGTAAGTTACTGTATGTAAAAGAATATTTACTTTGGTGAAAACTTACCAGAAAAAGAAAGCAAAATCCATATTGTTAAAGAGCTATTTTTTTTGATCCACAGGAAGAAATGAAACCAATCTTAAACCATCAAAATCAACAGGAATACGTCGATTTTCCCCCATAGTTTGAAAATCAAATCCGGATTCTGTATTCATTTGCCAGGCCATAACAATATTTCCATCCTCCAGATCAGCTTCACAGTATTCCCAGATAGTTTCACGAACTTTTTTTGAAACATTACCCAGATAAACACCTGCTCTGACTTCAAGCAGCCAGACAGCCAGTCTGCCTCTTAGTCTGGGAGGAATATTTTCAGTCACCACAACTATCATTGACATTTAATTTAACTCCGATGACCTTCATCACCAATATGCTCGGGAGGTGGAATAGCGGGTGGAACTGACTCGGCCGGAGGTGGTGGTACCTCAATACCGCCAGCTGAAAGCACTTCTTCAATTTTTGGGATGATTTTTTTTAATATTCTGCTTTCTCTGAAACTATCCCGACATGCCTGACGCACTGCTTTGTCTGGATGAGCAGGACTTGATGCAGCTACTTTAAATGCGACCGGAACAACCGTATCAAATTTGTAAATATCGGCAATATCATATACAAACGACAGTGGCTTACCTGTATGAATAAAACCGACAGCGGGTGCATATCCTGCAGCCAGAACAGCGGCTTCCGTAATACCATACAGGCAGGCATTTGCCGCACTGATACAACGGTTGATCACATCCCCTTTATCCCAGTTTTTTACATCATAATTACGTCCGTTCCAGGTAATATTGTATTGACTGGCCATTTGTTTATACAAAGCTCTGACTCTGGCACCTTCAATGCCCCTGAGTTGCTGCACACTTCTTTTTTCCGGTGCGGGTTCACCAAAGCGGATTTCATACATTTTTCTGACGACTTTTAAACGCAGGTCATCATCCAGAGCCAGTTTCGCCTGATACAATAATCTATCAGAGCGTGCCCCTCCAGGCTGACCTGAAGCATACAGACGTACACCGGCTTCACCGACCCAGACCAATAAAGTTCCCACCTGTGCGGCCAGTTTAATAGCAGCATGAGACACCCGCGTACCCGGCTCCAGCATCAGACAGGCAACCGAGCCTACCGGAATATGTTTTCTGATACCTTGCTTGTCAATAATAACAAAAGCACCATCTTTTATATCTATTTGACCGTATTTGATAAAAATCATGGAGATTCTGTTTTTTAAAGGAATGGGTTTAAGAGAAATAAAGCTCATAGAAGAATCTTAAAAACAAAGTTAATCAATACCCTGCAATCGATCTTTATAAACCTGTACTAGCCTAAATTGTTGACTAAGCCTGGTCATTTCAGAACAGTTGTTAAAAGTGGTATGAAACTTCATATTCGGCGAACCAGAAACAGGCCACAACCATAGGCTTTTGCTCTTCCCAGTCCATTAAATAATACCTGTCTGATAAATTTTTCAGGTTCAATAATTTTTATTTGCCCCAAAAAATCCAGACTGGTAAATTGGCGCTGGTTTCTGTCGCCCGGTTTTTTAAATTGATAATACTGGTGGTTTTCTACCATCAGATGCCTGATCTCAAAGCCACATCGTTTACCCTGTTGCTCCAGCCACTCCTTCCCCGCTTCGTAACGAATAACAGAAGATGCCGGTCTTTCTGTTGCAGATGTTTTTTTGTACTCATCCACTTTATATTCAACAATATCTCTTCGTCTGATTTTTTTAGCATTATTTTTTTCTGTTATTGTTTTAACCGCATTAGCTCGCAAACTGAAATACAACTCATCACCCTTTTTTAAGTGGGGATTATAGGCTTGTGTCTGAATATGAAATCTGACATCATTTTGAACCGGCTCTCTGGCTGAGAGCAAATAATAAAAAGGCAGAGACTGACTGTCATCTCTGCGATAGAGAAAATCTCTTTTTATTGATTTATTTTCTTCAAAAAGATTCCACATCATCTGATGTTCAGAAAAAATACCTTTTGCCAGAATGTTTACCATTTCTTCCGGATAAGCCGGAGAGAACTCTATTTTACTCAGATACATTAACCTTCCTTATTTAAGCATACATATTCAGGGCGACTTAAAAACTGCCAGCGTTTTCTGCTCAGAGGCTGGTCATAACGTATGGTTTGAAAATCCGCTGTACACCCCATGTTATCGGTTTTTTCCCAGTAGTAACTGGCATCCTGTTGCAACATTTTTATACTGGTATCAATCTTATACTCATCCAGTGCCGACTTTACTGTTTGTGCCGATAATATTTGGGGATTTAAAGGCAAAGACAAAGGACAGGATTTACGCCCTAGATAAAGATGAAATGCCGGACTGGCCAGTGCCTGACAAAGCTCACTCAGCCCCGTACCGGCTGTATCATTCAGCCTTAGTGCAATGACTGCCAAAGCATCCTGGCGGTATTCACGAAATGATAATGTTGTCCCTAATTTACTTTCCCTCAACTCATCCCGGCGCGTATAAAGATGTTTGTTTTTCTTTATAGTGGGTGGTACCTGCGCGGTATGAAAATCTCTTAAAACCTGTCCGTTTGAGTAAGACTTAATGGCAAAACCACATTGTCTGGATAATGCCTCCAGTTTTTGCTCCTCATCACGTCGTATTCCCATTGCTGCAGCCAGCAAGCCCAGCAATGCCGAACGGGATGGATGAGTGCTGCCAGGTCTCTCACCGCCTACAGCCTGATCCCCCCAGGAAGCCAGAACACCATATAACTGAAATAATAAATACTTTTGCATAATCATTCCTGAACAAAACGGATAATATCAGACAAACTTCCTTCTCCAGATTGCACATTCATAACACTGCTTTTATCCGCACAATCCCCATAGACCCGATCAAAATTATCTCTTTGTGCTTCTAATTGTTTTATAGCAATAGACAGATGATCATTTCCATTGACCGGTTTAAAAAAAGCAACTGATAAAGTGCGGGGTTGTTGTGAGCCTGATTCTGCCAGCATATACGAAGTATAAGCCCGTGATGCAAAACTGTTTTGTTTACCGGTTGGTGCTACTTTGGCAACCGACTCAACCAAAGCTGCAAGAGTTTTATTGGCCAGTTCTTTATCACCTTGCAGATTATCAATAAGCTGGGTTTTGTTAATGCAAATATATAAATAAAACACTCCGGAACCAAAACCGGCATCGCCCATGTGAGCCGCACCGGCATCTTCTTCATGTCTGTTCAGATCATCCACTGCGGTAAAAAAGTCGTCATCAATTTTAACCGCATTAACCGTAATGGCATGAGCAACCTGCACGGCAGCCTCAATATTACAGGCTGGTTCAGATGCCAGCATACGACCAAACAATGCAATATCGACGGCCTTTATATCTGAACGCAGTAATTTAAGCTCCTCTTTATTCGGCTCCCTCCCCTCTGTTGCCAGAGTATCTGCCAATGTCATAACATCTTCCCATTCCTGAGGGGATATATGACACAGCTGTTCTATTTCCAGAGGGTTCTCTTTTTTGGGCTTTCCGAAACGGGAGGCGATCTCCGAGGCCCATTTTTCAGCCTGCTTCTCATTAACCCCTTGATCGGATAACCTTTTATAGACTTCTTTACCCAGTAATTTGGTGCGTTTGCCTTTCCACTCACTCAGTGCCGAATCAAAAACCGGTGAGGTTCTCCAGGCTCTTTTTAAACTTTGTGAGGACACCCGCAGACGTTCAAAACCACCCACAATGGCCGTTTTAGGACGCCCCAGATCATCACGGTTTAAATTAGAGGGCGGGTAAGCGGTTAAACAATGGAGTTGTATAAACTGACTCATTATAAGTTTCCTTCTTGGTTAAAGAGCTTAGTTAAAGACTTTTGAACTGTAATAATCATTGGCCCAACGATACTTCCAGCTTTTTTTACCCTGATATTTTTCAGGTTCTGACAGTTCACGGTACCAATGTAAAATGCTGTCTGCCAGCAGGACCGGAGCCGCGGATTTGCCTGCCTGTTTGACTGCTCGCAGTAAACTTTTATAAAACTCATCAGGATCAGCTGATGCCAGTAATTTTCGGAATCTTAATTCACTTAAAACCGGTTTGCCGGATGCGCTGTTTTCTGCCCCTAATTGGGCAGGAAATGTCACATCCGTTTCTGTTTCAATATGCGCCAGTATGCCGGCTACTGTTGCCAGAGCCAGCAAATGATATGTTTGCCAGTCAGGCAACAGGCTCCCCAGTTTAAAAAAACCTTTTTGCATTATAACCTCTCCCGGTGTCTGGCATCGTCTGAGTCTGGCACGCGCCCCCCTTGCCTGTTCCGACTGCAGCCAGAGCCACCATTGTTTTAAGCGTTCTCTTTGTTCCGGTTTATAAAGTGCTGGATACCATGTTTGCTGTTGTTTCTGTACTGTTGTTTCCTGTTCCATTTTATGCTGCCTTTAATTCTTTCATGGGTTTACTTGTATTAAGCCATTTTTGCAGATTTTTTCTGGCTTTTATAATTCGCTTCATATCACCATCTTCATTTAAAGTGGACAAAACATAGTCATCAAACAGGCTGGTTGTTTTAGTTTGTAACACCTGTCTCCATTGATCCAGTATTGTTTTTACGGCTTTATCATCATCCAGGCTTTTAATAAGTTGACGAAGTTGCTGATAAAAATCGATCTCGGTCTGCTCCCAGAAACTGTGGTCGATAAATGAAATATCACCTTTTATATCTTTTGGCC
>DRNA01000176.1 GCA_011322365.1 Aeromonadales bacterium
ATTTCAGAGGTGAAATGGTCAAAGTTTTTATACTGTTTTACTCTGGTCATGTCGTGGTAATCCAGTCCGGCGCGCCGAAGTTTTTTCTCTTCCAGATCAAAACCCATAGGTTCAATCAGATGCAGTTGGCAGCCGTTATTGGCACACAGGCGGATAATATTGCCGGTATTAGGCGCGATTTGTGGTTCAAAAAGTGCGATATGAAACATGGCTGTCTATATTCAGGCGGTTTGGCCAACGATGAGAATTTTCATGGCATTCGTGCCCCCGAGCAGACCCATATGATCGCCTTTTGTCAGTAGTACTAAATCGCCTTCTTCTACGATGTTTCGTGTCAGTAGTTCCTGAACTGCAAGACGGTTAACATCGCGGTGGGCCAGTGAGGTGGGATCAAACGAAATAGCCTCAACGCCACGGTAGAGTGCCAGTCGTCGTGCGGTATCAGGACGGCGAGTTAAAGCAAAAATAGGTATCCCACTTCGGATCCGTGACATATAGAGTGGCGTTGAACCTGATTCGGTGAGGCAGATAATGGCTTTAATTCCCTGCAGATGATTAGCCACATACATGGTGGACATGGCAATAGCTTCATCAATTTTATTGAATTCACAATTCATGCGATGTCCTGATATCATGGTGCGTTTTTCTTTTTCAGCACCCACACAAACCCTCGACATGGCTTCGACCACGAGGATGGGATGATCACCTGTAGCAGTTTCTGCTGAAAGCATAACTGCATCGGTACCATCGAGAACAGCATTGGCAACATCAAAAACCTCTGCCCGCGTTGGAATGGAATTGGTAATCATAGATTCCATCATCTGGGTAGCTGTTATCACCGCACGATTTAGTGAACGTGCTCTGGAAATGATTTTTTTCTGCACACCAATAAGCTCTGCATCCCCAATCTCGACACCCAGATCACCCCGTGCCACCATTACCGCATCAGAGGCAAGGATAACTTCATCGAGTATTTTATCGGATTGCACAATTTCAGCGCGCTCAATTTTGGCGATAATGCCTGCTTTGCCCCCAGCTTGTTCTAATAATTTTTTGGCTTCGAGGATATCCTCTGCATGTCTTGGGAAAGAAACTGCAAGGTAATCTACGTCCATTTCAACAGCGGTAATGATATCCTTTTTGTCTTTTTCAGTCAGAGCAGGAGCAGAAAGCCCCCCTCCTTTGAGATTAATGCCTTTGTTATTGCTTAAGGAGCCCCCTACCATTACTTCCGTTATGATTTTTGAACCCTTAATCTCCATAGCCTGTAAGACGATTTTGCCATCATCGAGCATGAGAATATCACCTTCATGGCAATCTTGAGGTAATTGTTTATAATCAATCCCTACGCTAAATTGATCACCTGCATCCTTATCAAGAGCGGCGTCAAGGATAAAGGTATCTCCCTGTTTTATGTCGACATGATCGTATTTAAATCTTGAAATTCTGATTTTGGGGCCCTGTAAATCACCTAAAATGGCAACGGCTTTACCCAGGGACTGAGAGATTTCCCGCACTAATCGCGCACGACGTAAATGATCTTCAGCATCTCCATGGGAAAAATTCATCCTTACTACATTCGCACCAGCATTGATTAATGCGGTGATGGCTTCTTTATTATCAATCGCAGGTCCTAAGGTGGTGACTATTTTTGTTCTTCGTAGCACGTTTTTCTCCAATAGCGGGGTTTTGCTGTGAGCATAGAATAGCAATGGCTACTATACCAACTGAAACCTGCATTTTCAGCTATCACGGGAATGCTCCAGGATCGTTTTAATGGGTTTCGTCAGTCAGTGCTCGGGTAAGCAGCATTCGAGCTGCGTCTTCCGGTGATAATTTCTGGTAAAGTACCTGATAAATGGCGTCTACAATGGGCATTTCAATCCCCAGCCTTTTGGCTAAATCCTGTACTTCTTTGGTATTTCTGACCGCTTCAACCACCTGCCCAATGTCTGATTCCGCTTCTTCAATAGATTTCCCTTTTCCGAGAGCCAGTCCAAAACGTCGATTTCGGGATTGATCATCGGTACTGGTTAATAGTAAATCGCCAAGTCCGGAGAGGCCATACAGTGTGTGAGGATCCGCACCCAATGCCCGGCCCAGGCGCGTAATTTCAGCAAGTCCTCTGGTAATGAGTGCGGTTCTACTGTTACTACCAAAACCTAATCCATCACCCATCCCTGCCCCAACAGCAATAATATTTTTAACTGCTCCACCGAGTTGAACGCCAATCATGTCATCACTTTTATAAATACGGAATCTGGGATTATGTAATCGTTGTATAAAGGAATTCTGAAAATCTGTATTGTTACTGGCAAAGGTACAGGCCGTGGGTAAATTGTTAGCGAGCTCTTTGGCAAACGTAGGACCGGATAAAATTGCAAGAGGAATAGCCGATCCCAACTCCCTTTCAACCGTTGTGGACAGTAAAGCCCCGGTATGGGGTTCGAGGCCTTTGGTTGCCCAGGCAATCCGTGCATTATCAAGTAACAGGGGCTTTATTTTAATGAGAGTTTCGACAAAAGAGTGGCTTGGTACAACAATCAGAATATCCTGGCATTGTTTCAGTGTAACATCCAGATCGCTAACAACTTTTAAGGGTTCGGGGAATACAATGCCGGGAAGGTACTTTTCGTTACTACGGCAGGCCTGCATCTGCGCCATACGCTCAGGATCGCGACCCCAGAGTAAGGTGCGATTGCCATTTCGAGCGAGCAAAATGGCAAGGGCGGTACCCCAGGAGCCAGCTCCCAGGACGCATACAGGTGCCGTTTCTGGCATTATTGCTCAGTTTCCCGCTTCTTCCTGCTCTTTTTGCATTTGAGAGAGGAATAACTGATCAAAGTTAACCGGAGCCAATAGCAGTGAAGGAAATCCACCACGACTAACAAGATTGGATACAGTTTCCCTTACATACGGGAAAAGAATGGTTGGGCA
>DRNA01000177.1 GCA_011322365.1 Aeromonadales bacterium
AGCATAGAACTGCAGTTTGAAGAAGATAATGAAACCAGCAAGGTGGATATGGATTATTTTGCTGAACTTTTACACAGTGTTCCCAGAACACTTGAGGAATTAGATACTCTAATCCAGCCTCAGATGACGAGAGCTATCAATGAAGTAGATCCTGTTGAGCGCGCTATTTTAAGAATCGCAACTTATGAATTAAAGCATCGTCATGATGTGCCATATAAAGTTGTTATTAACGAAGCCGTTGAGCTGGCGAAAACCTTTGGTGGTACCGATGGGCACAAATTTGTCAATGGTGTTGTGGATAAATTGGCGGCATCTCTCAGGGCTGCAGAAGTTGCACAACAAAAACACAGCAGAAAATAACCTGCGTCTTGGACAGATAGACTACATACTCACGGGTCATAGGTAGGTACTTAAGAAAAATATAACTGTAAAAGGGGTGTCATTCCGAAAGCTTGCCCCATGACCGTAGGGAGTGTTTTGGGTGCTGTAATGGAAGAATCTTTCATTGACAACAGTATTAGCAGAGCAAGATCTCTCCACTACGGTCGAGATGACAGGTTTTTTTATAACGGTCGAGATGACAGGTTTTTTTTATAACGGTCGAGATGACAGGCTATTTTTCCTTAAGTACCTACCTATGGCTCACGGGTAAACGGAGTTAGAAGGATGAAAACAGGTTAATTTATGAGTGAATTTGATATTATTGAAAAATATTTCACCCCGAACCAGTGTGAACAGAATCAGGTGGAATTGGGGATTGGTGATGATGGCGCACTGGTCAACATACCGGAAACTCATAATCTGGTGGTGACCACTGACATGTTGGTTTCTGGCGTCCATTTCCCGGAAAATACCTCCCCTGAAGATATTGCATGTAAAGCCCTGGCAGTAAATCTGAGTGATCTGGCTGCTATGGGAGCCAATCCAAGATGGTTCACCCTGGCAATCAGTTTTCCAGAAATTAATACCGACTGGCTGGAACGTTTCGCTAATAGTTTAATGAAACAGGCCGAATTTTATAACATCAGCCTGATAGGGGGGGATACCAATAAAGGTCCGTTATCCATCACTATCCAGGCCTTAGGTCAGGTGCCGAAATCGAAAGCTCTGAGAAGAAGTACAGCAAAGAAAGGTGATTATATTTATTGTACCGGAACATTAGGTGACGCTGCTTTAGGTTTGGCGATTTTGCAGGGTAAACAGACTGTCATTGATGATGAAGACAGAAATTACCTGATGAAGCGACTGAACTGTCCAACACCAAGATTAGGAACAGGTTTATCATTACGATCGGGGGCCAGTGCTGCTATTGACGTATCAGATGGCTTAATAAATGATCTGCAACATATCCTTGATGCAAGTAGTAATGAAGAACAGGGTGATATTGGCGCTGTGTTAAATCTGGAAAATTTACCACTGTCAGACTCTCTTAAACGCTATCTGGGTGAAGTGGATGCCTGGGAAATGGCACTGGCAGGAGGTGATGATTATGAGCTTTGTTTTACTGTGTCAGAAGCTGAGCAGGATTTATTAATTACTTCCTTAAGTAATGCCGGTTGTATTTTTACCTGTATCGGTCGAGTAACGGGTAAAAAGGGTATTGAGTTGCAAAATGCAGGCGCCAGGGTCAACCTGAATTTAAACGGTTTTGAGCACTTTGTTGAAACGGTGAATAAACCAACCCGAGTTAGCTCTGCTGATGGCTAAATTAACCTTTTCTTCAATAAAAAAGCCAGTTAACTTTCTGGCTCTGGGATTTGGCAGTGGGTTAGCACCCAGGGCACCGGGTACCGCGGGGACATTGCTTGCCTGGCTACTGGCATTGTTTTTTCCGGTTTTACTTAATGGATATGTTGTTATACTGACCAGCTTGCTGGGTATTTATATTTGCGGGTATACAGCCCGTCAACTAAAAACACATGATCATCCTGGTATTGTCTGGGATGAATTCTGTGGGATCTGGATAACCCTATATTTTCTGAATAAATTTAATACCTTAACCTTTCCCATCTATGCAATAGGTGAGCATCTGAATATGTTCTTCTGGTGGTTAGCCGCATTATTTTCATTTAGATTTTTTGACATAGTAAAACCCTGGCCCATTGGTTATATTGATACTAAGGTGAAGGGCGGTTTTGGAATTATGCTGGATGATGTTGTGGCTGCATTAATGGCGGTAATATTTCTTTTAGCAGCGTTATACTTAATTGGACAGACTGGGAAATAATTATGTTAGATCCGTTACAGGCAGATCCAGAATGTCTAAAAAATCTGGTAAAATATATCATGCCCTTTGGTAAATATAAGGGACGTTGTATAGCCGATTTGCCTTCATCCTATTTAAGCTGGTTTATGAAACAACCACTGCCTCGTGGGGAATTAGGGCGGTTATTAGTGACAATGCACGAGATAGATATAAATGGTTTAAGCTATTTACTTGAACCTTTTAAACAACAGACAAAACTTTAAAATTCAGCAAAGGATACAAAATGACAGATAAAATACTTTCAGAAGAAAAAATCAATGAGATTGAAGAAAATTTCAAATTTTTTGATAGTGACAATAATGGTTTTATTGATGATAAGGAGTTTGAAAAATTAATGAAAATCATTGAACCCAGAGCCAGGATTGAAGAAATTGAAAAAGGGTTTAAAATTGTTGATGAAGATGGTGATGGTTCAATTGATTTTGCAGAATTTTTACAATGGTGGGAACAGTGTTGGTGGCAGTTTTAAATAAGTATGAGTATTTACTCTTAGCGGTCGAAATCGAACCCATTGCTAAGTATTAACTTCACCATAATAAAATAATACCGTAGTTCCCTCATTAACTTTGCTACTGATTTTAATGTCACCATGATGTCGGTTAATTACACGTTTGACACTGGATAAGCCGATCCCGGTTCCTTCATATTCATCTCCATGCAGTCTTTGGAAGGGTTGGAAGATTTTATCTAAAAACTTTTCATCAAAGCCAACCCCATTATCTGAAATTTCGATCCAGTTTTTATTTTCAGATACAACAGCAGATATTTGAACATATTGGGATTGAGAATGTTGGGAATATTTCGTGGCATTCTCAATGAGATTTTGCAATAGGATTTTAGTTAGACCAAGATCTCCTTTAATAATAATATGTTCCTTAACCTTAAAAGTAAGTCCGGGATAAGTTTCTTTCAGGATAGTTAGTATTTCAGTGGCGAGAGTAGAAATATTAACAGGCATAATCTTCATATCAACACGAGATATTTTTGAAAGAGTGAGCATATCTTCAATTAGTGTACCCATGTGGGAGGCATTTCTTTGTATTCTTCTTAGATAATCCTGTCCTTCTTCTGATATCAGTCCGGAATAATCTTCTTCTAATATTTTGGCAAAGCCGTTAATTGAACGTAATGGTGCTCTGAGATCATGTGAAACAGAATAAGCGAAGGCTTCTAATTCCCTGTTTGCTATGGACATGGATTCGGTTCTTTTGGAAACCAGGTTTTCAAGATGGTTCTGGTGCTCGGTGAGCTTTTGTTGAGCATTATATTCCTCAGTGATGTCGCGAACAGATACAACAGCACCAAGAGTGTGCCCTGAAGAAGTGAAAAAGCGTGCACCGTTACAGACTACACGTTTAGGATCTTTATCTTTGGGACGAATCAAAATTTCCCGGGATTTTACTTCACCACTGGAATAAGCAAGATAGAGTGGATTTTCTGTAAGTTGAAGTTCAGTTTTTCCATCAGCTTCAAAAAGTTGATAATCTTTGGCCCAATTATCCGGATCGTTATCAATAATACTACGGCCATAAATTTCCTGTATTGCCCGGTTGAATACTGTTATTCTGGCATTTTCATCACAGGCAATTATTCCTTCAGATGTATTGTCAAGGACAGCATGAATAAACTGGTTTTGTTCTTCAAGTTCCTGTAATAGCATATATTGTTCAGTTCTATCCTGGATAAAAGCATAGTATTGTTCATTTCCTTTCTCACCAATAATGGTCAGAGTTATTTCACAATGTTTCTTTTTGTCGTCCCCAAGATTTAAAATAAATTTATGGAATTGTGAACCGGTTATTTTGGTGGTATTAAAAAGCGCTCTTATTTCCTGCTCGCTTGAATCCACAGGCAATTCCCAGAAGTGTTTGCCGATGATATTTTCTTTCGGGAGATGTACTAACTCGTCAAAACTTCCGTTAGAAATTAAAATTTTCCCAGTGTCGTCAAATGCCAGTATTCCATCAATAGAATGATCAATAACATTGCTCAGGTTATTTTCAACGAGCCGGGTAATATCTTTTTGATGTTCTTTCGAGATGGAGATTTCAACAAGACTGGTAGTCATTGAAGCAGTTTGTTTAACAAAATGTGAAATCTTATTTTCTGCTGATAATGTAATAATGGTATAAAATTTCTGTGTAGCATTAATATTTGATTTAATGGGAGAAATGAGTAGTTTGTTATAATCAAGTGTTTCCAGGAAAGCCAGGTTTTTATCTGTAATAGTATTTAAGTCAATTTCAACTGGTTCATTGATAGTAAATTCGCTTCTTAATAGAGATGCAACCAGCTCCTGAAAATTGGTGTCTTTAGTTTTATTCTGAAATCCACCAGCAGCCAATTGCATGGATTTGTTCTTCCCTATTTCCTCAAGGATATGGAAATAGACACCATCTGGAAGAAATGGATTTATGGCATTTACTATTAAATACATTGAAGATTTAAGTGAATTATCTGCAACTAAAGATTTCAACAGGCTAACTTGAGTTGATAATTGTGATTCCCATCTTCGTATTTTGCTCATATCTTGAGCTTCCACTATAACGAACTCCACAATATCATTTTTAAAAATAGGTACAAAATTTATATCGAGATAAAAAGTTTGGGAATTGAAGGTTAAAATTAACTCTTCCCGAACAACAGAACCCTTAAGTGCAGTGGTCGTAAGGGTTTTAATTTTATTTTGTGTAGCAGTGTCGTAATGATCCCATAGAGGCCCCCAGAAAGGTTTAAATAATAAATTCGTTTTTTCAAAATTCATTATATTTAATGTGGTTTGATTAATATTTAATAAATTACCGTGAGCATCAATGAGACCCAGGAAGAGTTTGGTATTATCAAAAATGGCATTAAGTTGATGTTGCTGGGTTTGTAAATTGGTAGTAAGTGAATTATTTACTCGATGATAATTTTTAATCACAATACTCAGATTATCGAGTTCATCGGGTGATTTTGGGTCTGAAAATGTTTCAAGATTGCTGTCCATATCAGATTCGGAAGATGAATTAATAATCTGGACCAATTCTGCTATTCGGCTCAGGACAATTTTCTGCAAACCAAAACTGTTCATCATGACTGGTGTGATTACTGCCAGTAACGCAATAGCAATAATAGGGATTAGTTCATCAATAAGTTGTTGCAAGATTCGATTTCTATCAAGTTGAAAGTGGATAACGCCCAATTCAAACAGTTTCCCGCCTTCCTTTCGTGTTATCTTCAATTCACGGTCGATTAGAGGGTTCACTACTGATTCGCCCACAGAAGAGATCATATTTTCATGGGTGATGATTTCCACAAAATCTACGCCAAGAATGAGCTTTAGTTCATTTAGCTGTCGATGGGTCTGCTCCGTGTCCATTAGCCATAAAGATTGTTCGATACCGGCCAGATGCTTTGGCGTCAAACTGTTTATTTTATCCTGATAACCTGAAACAATGTCATAGTAACGCCAGGCACCAAATATTATGATGAGTATAGCGGTTGCAAAAAGCGAGTTCAGCAGCACTAACGTGGTAAACTTTTGTCGAATGCTGGATCGGATTTGATAGTTTTTCACAAATTGATATCTATTATTTATTTGTTAAATCAATTGGTTACAAAGAGAAGCCGAAAAAAACAGCGATATCCTTTCTTTATATCCAAATACCTTTAATGATAAGGTTAATTATAGTTATATGTACCTGAAATGCTAATGATATAAATAAAATATTTCTGAGCATATTTTTCATGTGAGTATTCTAAGTTATTAACATATATACCCGTTCTACTTGATGATTCATGTTTCAGAGTTCAGACGGGATGTCAGAACAAGGCGCAACTTGCAGCGAATGGTTATTCCCTTCGCAAAAGTTGCAACGCAGGGCTGGCTTCCCGTCTGAGCTCCCGTAGGGCAAGAGGATAAGCGCGCATCTCGGCAACTGCTCCTGCGTTGCTCTACTAAGGTATATCCCTATACCGATTCGGTGTTATAAAAGTTTGTGTTAGAATGACTAACACTGCTCTTTTATGCCTTGAATCTGCACGCTTCTTCTCTTGCTGAAATCATGCATCTTCAAGTAGAACGGGTATATACAATATCAGCCTGCTTTTTAGAGTATAATTTGATGTCAGGAACATGAGGAGTTAATTTAATTCATAGTCTAATAAAATAATATTTCCATAATAATAAGATGAAATTTGAAAATAAAAACAACACTCGATTTAAAATATTTCAGGGCGAGCTTAATTTTTTTACTGTATTTAGCCTGTTTTTGTATGCGTTATTCTCCTTATTCTATTTTTTCCCTTTCGTTCCCTATCAAGTGACAGAGTATTTATCGAATAGTCTGGGAGAAGTTGTTTTTTTATCCATTGTAACGATTTCCAGTTTATCAACAATAAATCTTTCACAGGATGCTGAGGAGCAGCGGTTCTGGTTTGCTTTTCAATTGGCAATGCTTATCTGGTGGTTTACATATCTTGCCAGTTTTATTTTTCCTGATTCGGGTAGTCAGTTACCAGGGGCTATAATGTATGATGGTGCAAATTATATTATCTATCTGTTGTTAATTACTATGGTAGAGTTCAATCAGAAGGATTTTTGTATTAAACAAAAAAGAATCCGTCTTAAAAATTGGTGGATTGGGTTAGGCGTAGCAAGTTTACTTTTTGTTATATTGATAATAATTCAGGCATTTTATTTTCCTGAAAATTATGCGACATGGTATCCGAGTTTAATATATTACACCTGTATGGATATTTATTTATTGAGTAGGTTTTTTATCAGTTATCTTCGTACATCTGTACTTTATTGGAAGGGAGTCTACTTTTGGCTGTCAATGGCAGCTCTGGGATGGGCTATAAGTGATACTACCGAAATGATTCTTCAGGGCGATATTGATTTCTGGACACAGGTTTCGAGAACGGATCCTTTATGGTGGATTCCATTTCTTTTTCTGATTTTTGCAGCAACCCGTTCTGCTGATAAATAATAAGTAGAATGGGTATATACCCATAAAATCTGCATCTTCAGGCATCATGGGTATATATAGTGTGAATTTCTATAATTTGTTATACTTAGCATTTACGTTTAAATATTTTTAAATATGTCTGTGTTAACCAATAAAAAACCTGAACCCAAAATCGGATTTGTAAGTTTGGGTTGTCCGAAAAATTCCGTAGATTCCGAACGTATCCTTACTCAATTGAGATCGGAAGGCTATGTTATTTCAGCAAGTTATGATGACGCTGATCTGGTGATAGTCAATACTTGTGGTTTTATCGATGAGGCTGTTGAAGAATCGTTGGATGCTATTGGTGAGGCGCTTGCAGAAAATGGAAAAGTTATCGTCACCGGTTGTCTGGGAGCTCGGGATGATGATATTCGCAAAGTTCATCCTGATGTACTAGCGATTACCGGCCCCCATGCTTACGAAGAAGTCATGACAATAGTGCATGAGTATCTTCCACCAAAACATGATCCCTTTAGTGATCTGGTTCCTCCACAGGGCGTTAGATTAACCCCGCGTCATTATGCTTATTTAAAAATTTCTGAGGGTTGTAACCATCACTGTACTTTTTGCATTATTCCCTCCATGAGAGGAAAGTTAGTCAGTCGACCGATTGGTGATGTACTTGAAGAGGCGGAGCGGTTGAAAGAGGCTGGTGTAAAAGAATTACTGGTCATATCTCAAGATACCAGTGCCTATGGTGTGGATGTCAGATATCGAACCGGGTTCTGGCAGGGACAGCCGGTGAAAACCCAATTGCTGGCATTGTGTGAAACTCTGGGGCAGATGGGGATCTGGGTTCGTTTACATTATGTCTATCCGTATCCTAATGTTGACGACATTATTCCACTAATGGCTGAAGGAAAAATCTTACCCTATCTTGATATTCCTTTCCAGCATGCCAGCCAGTCTGTGTTAAAAGCCATGAAAAGACCGGCACATGCCGAAAATACCCTGCAGAGAATTGTTAAGTGGCGTGCTATCTGCCCTCAGCTTACCATTCGTTCGACCTTCATTGTTGGGTTCCCCGGAGAAACCGAAGAGGATTTTCAAATACTTTTAGACTGGCTTGAACAGGCTCAACTTGATCGTGTAGGCTGTTTTAAATATTCACCGGTTGATGGCGCGGTAGCCAATGACCTGGCCGACTTAATTGATGAGGAAATTGTTGAGGACCGCTGGCAACGGTTTATGCAAAAGCAGGCAGAAATCAGTGCAACTAAACTCCAGAAAAAAATTGGAACCGAGCAACAGGTGTTGGTTGACGCCATTGAGGGTGATATAGCCATTGCTCGTTCGATAGCAGATGCCCCGGAAATAGATGGTATTGTGGCTATCCAGAAAGGTGCCGATCTCACCGTCGGTGAGTTTGCTCAGGTAAAAATTATTGCGGCCGATGATTATGATCTGGAAGCGGTCATTGTTCAGCAAACATAGGACAATTCTGTA
>DRNA01000178.1 GCA_011322365.1 Aeromonadales bacterium
CTACCGAACCTTTCGAGTTTCGTAATCCTGCTGTAAAACCCCTTTGGAAAAGGTTGATTGCCTTCGACTTCGGCACCCATAAAATGGGGGTTGCAACTGGTCAGGTGATTACCCGCACAGCAGAACCTTTATCACCTTTAAAGGCCAGAGCCGGTCAACCCGACTGGCACTTAGTGAGTACTTTATTTAAACAATGGCAACCCGATGCCATTGTGGTAGGAATGCCGCTGAATATGGATGGTTCTTTACAGGAAGTTTCATTACAGGCACAAAAATTTGCTAATAGAATTCATGGCAGATACGGTCTTCCGGTGTTACTTCAGGATGAACGTCTGACAACAGTAGATGCCCGATCTGAAATTTTTCAGCGTGAGGGTTTTAAGGGTATGCAGCGACGGTCCATTGACAGCCTGGCGGCCTGTCTTATTCTGGAAGCCTGGTTTGGGCAAAATATTGTGCAGGAGGAACGGCTTTAGTCACGGTGGAGAGTGGGGGTCAGGTTTTGCCTGGAGGTTTTTTGAGAATACATTCACACCACTCCAACGCTAATTTTTTCTGCTTCCTTCCAGAGACATGCCACTAATGGATTCATTAATAAAACTTTCCTTATCACCCTGCTGATCCAGTTTTATCATCAGTCTTAAATCATTCGCCGCATCGGCATGATGCAGTGCCGCTTCATAGGTAATCTCGCCATCCTTAAATAAGCGGAACAGTGCCTGATCAAAGGTCTGCATACCAAGCTCAGATGACTTACTCATCAAATCTTTTAACAGATGAAACTCACCTTTACGGATATGATCTGACATTAGCGGGGTATTAATCAAAACCTCAACCGCAGGGCGTCTTCCTGACTTATCCGGTGTTGAAATCAATTGTTGAGCCACAACCGCCTTCAGATTTAAAGATAAATCCAGTTGTAATTGGTCATGCCGGTCAGCCGGGAAGAAATGCATTATACGATCCAGGGCCTGATTGGCATTGTTAGCATGTAACGTACATAAACACAGGTGTCCGGTTTCGGCGAAAGCCACTGCATATTCCATGGTTTCTCTGGAACGAACCTCGCCAATCATGATTACGTTTGGTGCCTGTCGCAAGGTATTTTTCAATGCCACTTCATAACTGTCAGTATCAATACCCACTTCTCTCTGGCTTACGATACATTTATCATGTTGATGAATAAATTCAATCGGATCTTCAATACTGATGATGTGGCCGGCTGAATTACGATTTCGATAACCGATCATCGCCGCCAGTGATGTGGATTTTCCTGAACCGGTACCGCCAACAAAAATAACCAGTCCTCGATTAGTCATGGCAAGTTGCTTCAATGTTTCCGGTAGATGTAACTCTTCAAAACCCGGAATACGGGTTTCAATGCGTCTAAGAACCATACCAATCTGATTTCGCTGTTGATAGGCGCTGACACGAAAACGACCAATACCTGATGCACTGATAGCAAAATTACATTCGTGTGTTCGAGCAAAATCACGACGTTGCTCTTCATTCATAATACTTAAAACCACTTCACGTGATTTTTCCGGAGACAGTGCTCGCTGTCCAACCGGTAATACCCGTCCATTAATTTTCAGACTCGGAGGTACACCCGCAGTAATAAACAGATCCGATGCCCGTTTATTCACCATTAATTTTAATAAACCTTCAAAATCCATGACTAAACCTTAATCTACGCACGACTTGCGCCTTTTTTACAAATTAATCTCTTACCCTGTAACCAGCAGCTGCTGGAAAGTATGGGCTAGAACGCTTCTTTGTCTTTTGCCTGTTCTTTTGCGATCTGACGACTGATTAACCCTTTACTCACCAGATCTTTCAAACATTGATCCAATGTCTGCATGCCAATACCCAGACCTGTCTGGATAGCAGAATACATTTGTGCAACCTTGTCTTCTCTAATTAAATTTCTGATTGCCGGAGTACCCACCATAATTTCATGTGCCGCTACCCGGCCACCACCGTTTTTCTTCAACAGTGTCTGTGCGATAACCGACTGTAATGATTCTGATAACATGGATCGTACCATGCCCTTTTCAGCCGCCGGGAACACATCAATAATCCTGTCAATGGTTTTTGCCGCTGACGTTGTATGCAGCGTTCCAAACACCAGATGCCCTGTTTCTGCTGCAGTTAATGCCAGTCGGATAGTTTCCAGATCACGTAATTCACCCACCAGAATGACATCGGGATCTTCCCGTAATGCAGAACGAAGTGCTTCATTAAAACCCAGGGTATCACGATGGACTTCCCGTTGATTAATCAGGCATTTCTTACTTTCATGAACAAATTCTATGGGATCTTCAATGGTTAGAATATGATCATACTTATTGTCATTAACATAATCTACCATGGCGGCAAGGGTGGTACTTTTGCCGGAACCAGTTGGCCCGGTTACCAACACCAGTCCGCGAGGCTTCATGGAAAGCTCTTTAAAAATAGCCGGAGCACTAAGCTCTTCCAGAGTCAGCACCTGCGAGGGAATCGTACGAAAAACCGCACTGGCACCTCTATTTTGATTAAATGCGTTAACACGGAATCTGGCCACACCCGGTAATTCAAATGAAAAATCCGTTTCCAGAAATTCTTCAAAATCTTTACGTTGCTTATCATTCATGATGTCATAGACCAGAGAATGCACGGTTTTATGATCAAGTTGTGGCAGATTAATACGTCTAACATCACCATCTACCCTGATCATGGGTGGAAGCCCTGCTGAAATATGTAGATCGGACGCTTTATTTTTCACACTGAAAGCGAGTAATTCAGTGATATCCATAGAAAATCCTCATTTTTTCTAATTTCTTTTACCTCTAACAGAGTAGCAGGTTATTATAAGAGATGTGAAAATCTCTCAAAAAAAATTACATAAAATGACTATAGCATCTCGATGGCAAAAAATTAGTGAACAGATAGCACATTTGGCGAATGGCTGTGACATTACTGTGATTGCCGTGAGCAAACATCAGACAACCTCCTCTATCAAGCAGGCCTATGCAGCAGGAGCACGTCATTTCGGTGAAAGCTATTTACAGGAGGCCATTGATAAAATCAAGCAATTACAATCTGTTAACGATATAAACTGGCATTTTATCGGCCCCTTACAATCCAATAAAACCCGGGATATTGCAGCTCATTTTCAATGGGTACAAAGTGTTTCCAGAACCAAAATTGCTCAGCGTTTAAATGATCAGCGAGCCGAAACCCTCCCCGCCCTGAATGTACTACTACAGGTAAACATTTCAGCTGACCCGGCCAAATCCGGGCTAAAACCTGCTGAAATTAACTCATTAGCGACTACTGTTATGCGTTTACCTCGTTTGAAACTTCGGGGTATTATGTGTATTCCCGCTAAAACAGATGATCAACACCAGTTAACTGAGGATTTTAAGCACATGTTCAATATTTATCAGCAATTGCAACAGCAATATAGCTGTGTTGATACTTTGTCTATGGGCATGAGCAGTGATTATCTTCAGGCTGTAGCCAATGGCGCTAATATGGTGCGAATAGGCAGCGCATTATTTGGCCCGAGAAAATCATAAACTATCAAACGAGGAAAACTGAATGCTGCACCTGCAAATGTCACAGTTAAAAATTGGTTTTATTGGTGCGGGAAATATGGCGCAGAGTATTGGCCTCGGGCTGCTCAAAAATGGTTTTCACATATCTCAATTAATGTATTCCAGCCCTTCAAGAGGCAATCATCAGCCATTAATTGATAATAAATTCACCTGTACCAAGGAAAATCGTCTACTGGTGCAATCTTCCGATGTCATTATTTTAGCCACCAAACCTCAACAGGCAGCCGAGGCTTTACACTCACTTAAACAGGAATTTATCGGAAAATGTCTCATCTCCATTGCCGCAGGTCTTACTACCGAAACCTTGAAACAGTATGTGGCAAATGACTGTGCCATCATTCGCTGTATGCCGAATACTCCTGCACTGGTGGGTGAAGGCATCACTGGACTATTTGCAGAATCTCAGACACGTCGACAATATGGACCCATCGCAGAAAATATCTTTGCCTCTGTGGGGCAATGGGTGTGGATTGACACTGAACAGCAAATGGATGTGGTTACCGCCATTTCTGGCAGCGGCCCTGCCTATTTTTTCCTCATGATAGAATCACTTATTAGTGCTGGAGTTGAACAGGGGCTTGATAAAGATGTGGCGCAGCAATTAGCTGTTCAAACCATGAATGGTGCTGCCGCGCTATTGAAAAAAGACCCCCGCACCCCCACTGAGTTAAAAGTGGCGGTAACTTCGCCCGGGGGGACGACTGCAGCCGCTTTAACTTCACTTGAAAAAGATGATTATGAACACATCATCCATAATGCTGTTGCGGCTGCTACGCTTCGTGGAAAACAACTGGCGGCTCAAAGCAAAAAATAACGGCAGCAACAAAGAGACACTTACAGGGCAGAAATATGAGTATTATTAACGACTTATCAGAATTATTAATTCGAATAGCAATGTGGATTGTTTTCGTCCGTTTCTGGATCCAGTGGGCTTATGCTGATTTTTACAATCCAATATCCCAGGGCATTGTTAAATTGAGTAATCCTGTCTGTCAGCCGTTTCGAAAATTAGTGCCCGCCAACCGACGCTATGACTGGGGTAGTCTGATAGCATTTATTGCTCTCGCATTGTTACGTTGGCTGCTTGATTATTTGCTTATGGGTAGTGTGAACAGACAACTGGTTGATGTGGATTATATTATCAGAAATACCTTCTACCTGCTTCTGGATGTTAGCCTGATGGCCATCTTTTTTATGCTCATCATACAGGCTATTGCCAGCTGGATTGCAGGCAGTCATTATAACCCGGCCATTAAGCTTATATCACAACTTACCGAGCCTTTATTAAGACCCATTCGTCGCATTTTTCCTCCCTCTGGCGGCCTGGATTTTTCACCCATGATCGCTATGATCCTGGTTTGGTTATTGCTAAGAATTTTTACACCGAGTCCAGGTTTATTTTAATTTTTTTCCTATACAGAACTTATTCTTTTTCTACACTAATTTCTTGCTGATTACCATTTATCGGTCATTAGCTAAGTTTTATCCGGAAAAACCGCCCAAAATCGGGCAGTTATAACAATATCTGCTATAGTTAGTAGTCCACATTGTAATTTATTTGTTTTGAGTATTTTTTATGCATTCGAATGGACTTGACCAGCAGGTTGAACAATTTGCCCTATGGCGCAATAACCTGACTCGGCATCTGAAACAACTTCGTTTATGGCTACGCCGTAACAAGATGTTCAGCCCTGAAGCAGATATTCGAATACATGAGGTGCTTGAAGCACTTAATGACGACTACCTCACTGTGGCTTTTACCGGTGAATTTTCTCGGGGAAAAACCGAACTCATCAATGCACTGTTTTTCTCTGACTTTGGCCAGCGGGTATTACCTTCTGATGCCGGTCGAACCACTATGTGTCCTACTGAATTATTTTACGACCGTGACAGCGGAGAAACCTACTTACGCCTGTTACCGATTCACACCCGGGAGATGCAGTCATCTCTTGACAGCCTGAAACAACAAAGAGAAGCCTGGCATGAAATCCCCCTGGTCACCGACTCTGCCGGTGAGATGACGCGAGCATTTGCCGTCATTACTGAAACCATTAAAGTCTCAGAAGCTGAAGCGGTACGGCTGGGATTTTCAGCAAAACATCTCACAGAAAAAGATGATGAGGGCCAGGTGACTATACCCAAGTGGCGTCACGCACTGATCAGTATTCCTCATCCTTTATTGAAAAAAGGCCTGAAAATTCTGGACACACCAGGTCTGAATGCGCTGGGGAGTGAACCCGAGCTGACGCTTAATTTACTGCCTCAATCACAGGCCGTTATTTTTATCCTGGCTGCTGATGCTGGTGTTACCGCCAGTGATATGCAAATATGGGATGAATATGTTCGCCCTATTCAACAACGACCTCATGTTGGCCTGTTTGCTATATTAAATAAAATTGATGTGCTCTGGGATGAACTGTCAGATCGACATCATTTCGACAATAGCTTGAATGCCGTCAAAAAACTCACTGCACGACAGTTAAACTTATCTGAAGATAACATTATTCCTGTTTCTGCGCGTAAGGGACTAGTTGCTAAGATTCACTCAGATGCAGCTTTATTAGCTGACAGTCGTTTAGGTGAACTCGAAAAAATATTATCTGAAACACTGCTGGAAAAGAAACGGGACCTGTATTGGGAGCATCTTATGCGAGATGCTATCACACTCATAGAAGACGGTAAGGAAAATTTATCCGAGCAACGTACACAACTTGAACAGCAGCATCATCAACTTCAGACCATCAGTTCTCAAAATGCAGCTAACCTTGAAGATCTAATCATTACTGTAGATGCAGAAAGACAGGATCTTAACCATCAGATCCATACCCTGCGACCCAGCAGACGCCTACTGGATCGACAGGCTCGAGTGCTAATAGATGCTTTAGGACCCAGGCAGCTTGAACGTCTGATTATTCTTACCAAACAAAAATTAATTAACGCTAAAACTTCTCGCGGTCTTTTTAAAGCCATGAAACAGTTTAATGAGGATGTATTAGCCATGTTTGATGAATTCTGTCGCGAGGCAGAACTGGCTAACAAAATGGCCGAAGCCGTTTACGCAAAATACGAAAAAACTCATGGTGTTGAATTCATGTCCCCCAGACTACTGGAAGCTAAAAAATCCCGTAGAGAGTTATTAGACCTGCTCCGACAGGGTCAGAAAATTCGCCAGAAATTCAGCTCCATCCTCACCGAACAGAGTACCCTGGTACGAAGGTTTTTTTCCACTCAGGTAACCCAGGTTGCCGTTTATCTCAGTCAGGTCAGAAAGGTTATTACTGAATGGAATCGGCGTTTAATGTTCCCGCTGGAACAACAGATTTATTCCCGGCGCCGATTGCTTGACGAACATTTCCAACAATTGCAGGACATTAAACAACTTAAAGCCACAACAGGTGGCCGCATGAAAGCACTTGAGACCTTAATGATGGAAATTGATGATGAATTAGCAAGTGCTAACAAAACATTGTCTGCATTAAATACTTCTCCAGCCAATTATTCTTCAAACAATGTTGTGAAAATTTCTACTTCCCGCTAGGGATCTATACCCATAATCATCCATGAACAGTCTCCTGACCCAGCCCGTCTGGCAAATTACCGCAATTTGAAATAAGTTATCAATTTAACAACTTTTCTGGATATAATTATTTACTTTTTCCTCTGGCAGTAGCATAGTTGAATGTAGCTTAACAAACTGATTCGGACATAATTCGTAATAATTAGAATAAACAGATGTCTTTCATAGAGTTAAGCTCATTGAATTTACGGAGGATAACGCATGAAGTCTTTTAAAAATATTTTAGTTACCATTGTGATTTTATTGGTAGCCGTATCACAAACTCCCACAGCCCGGGCAGAAACTGGCGAACAAAGTAAAAAGTTTGGTGACTACACCGTTTACTACAATGCATTTAATAGCGCTGTTTTATCTCCCGAAGTTGCACGACAATATGGTATTACTCGCGCAGGTAACCTGGGTGTAGTTAATATCGCCATCCGCAAAGGCGAAGGCAAAACCTCTGCACCGGCATCCTCTATCGTCAATGGTGAAGTAGCCAACCTGCTTTCACAGACTAACCCTCTACAATTTAAAAAAGTTGAAGAAACCGGGGCTATTTACTACCTTGCAACGTTCCGTTTTGATAATCAGGACACTTTGACATTTAAAATAAATTTTACGCCGGATGACAGTAAACGAAACTACAAATTCTCTTTCCAGAACCGCTTTTTTATTGATAAATAATACCTCAGCAATCACTGAACCTCATATACCCATAATCCTGCTTCCTGAGTGATTGTGGGTATATACCTCAGCTCCCCTTCAGCAAATACTGAGTTTAAATGACTCTCCATTTTAATTTAGCTTTAGCTTTTATTTTTTATAGCGCATAATTCTGTTTTATTTTCTCTCAGACCAATTTTGATGACGAAAAAACAATGCGTCCTTGCCAGTAATAATTCAGGCAAACTTCGAGAAATTCAATCCATCCTGGCAACAATGGATATCGAACTGCTACCCCAAAATCAATTTCAGCTTGTCGAAGCCGAAGAAACGGGGTTAAGTTTTATTGAAAACGCTATTATTAAAGCCCGTCATGCCTGCCGCGCTACCGGACTGCCTGCTATCGCAGACGATTCAGGTTTGCAGGTGTTTGCTCTGAACGGAGAGCCCGGTATTTACTCTGCTCGATATGCTGATCCAGCGGCAGCAACCAATACCGATGATCACAAAAATGTAGAAAAAGTGCTGAATAAACTTGCTGATAATACAGAACGAAATGCTCGTTTTGTCTGTGCAATTGCCTTAATAAAATATCCCGCCGACCCCACACCCCTGATATGTCAGGGCTTCTGGGATGGTGAAATCAGTCTGACTCCATCGGGTGTTGGTGGTTTCGGCTATGATCCGATTTTTTATCTACCAGAGCGTCAATGTACTTCAGCAGAACTCTCATCTGAAGAAAAAGACAGCATAAGTCATCGTGC
>DRNA01000179.1 GCA_011322365.1 Aeromonadales bacterium
CATCTTGAATAGATTTTTTTATGTGAACTCTCTGAGATATACCAAGGGTTATTAAAAAACTCTAAGCCAGTTTCTTTTAAATGCTTTGCAGTTATATATGGAACACCATCTTTTGTTATGGGTGGTGAATGATGTGTACCATCGGTAATTTTATTGCATAATTCTTTCAGTTTATAAATCTTTAATCCCTTTGGATTTGTTACTGGGTCACCAAACATATCCAGAAAAACGGCGCGGAGGAATTTATCGGCCAGTTGGATGGCCTGGGCTCGTTTTCGGCGCAGGTTGTCGGCTTTGTCGAGTATGCTGGCAATGCGTTTTTGTTCTTTTAGGGGGGGGAGTGGGATTTTTAATTCCGATAATTTCTTCTTATTTAGAATTGCTCCCATTACTGCCCTATCTGTCTTCCCTAAAATATCAATTTTTTTTAAGGCATAATATAAATAATCTCCAATAACTTTTGTTTGGTCTTTAATTGGGAAAGCAGCTATAGCTTCATTAGTATAAATATCTCTTTCTGCTATGCCGACTTTACCCACACTTAATTTAAAACTATATAATAACGTTCCTTTTTTTACTATTTTACAATTACAATCTTTTATTCCTATTTCAGTTATTTCTTCTTTAGTTTTGTAAAGATATTTTCCCTGATTCATATCTGCAATGGAGAGCCATGGTTGACCTTTGCCCCAATACGATAAATTAGAACGTGATGGAGTTTTTCCTATGTTAATATCACATAAATCTGAAAGTAATACCAAAGGCCAATTCACAACATCCTCCCCAACTCTTCTAATTCTTTCTGTATTTCACTCTCCAAATCCATTAACCGCTGCAAAATTTCCTTAGGTGGATCATACTCCTCTTCTTCATAAACAATTTCTTTATAACGATTTATCGACAAATCGTATTTATTGTTGCGAATTTCTTCAGCAGGGACAATAAAGGCTTTTTGGGTGCGGTCGCTAAAGTACTCCTGTTTGTCTGTCTCAGCTTTTGCTGTTTTACCCATATAAGCCTGCCATTGTTGCAGACAATCGGGTAAATCATTGGCTTCTATCTTGTCCCGCTTATCATCCAGTGAATAACCATCGGCTTCGACATCATAAAACCAGACATTTTCAGTTTCACCACCTTTGGTAAATAATAATATCGCCGTTGAAACACCGGCATAGGGTTTAAAAACACCGGAAGGCAGGCTGATAATGCCTTCCAGTTGATTGTCTTCAATCAGGGTTTTACGCAGACTTTGGTGTGCCTTGGAAGAACCAAATAATACCCCATCAGGGACAATAGTGGCACTTCGACCGCCCAGTTTCAGCATTCTTAAAATATGGGCTACAAACAATAATTCGGTTTTTTTGGTTTTAACGATTTTCAGGATATCGGGATTGACACTGTGGTCATCCAGTGAGCCTTTAAATGGCGGATTGGCCAGCACCACATCGGCAAAGTTTTCTTCCTGCCTGGGATAATGCTCCTTAATGGACTTGTTCAGACTGTCCTGATAAAGAATATTGGCACTGCTGACGCCATGCAATAACAGGTTCATACTGGAGACCCGTAACATGGTGGTATCAAAGTCAAATCCCCAGAACATATCATTATCAATATGTGAACGCCAGGGTTCGAGTTGGTCACCACTGTAGTGGATATTACCCTCTTCGTCTTTAAAGGTACCGGCTTCACTGGAATACTGACGGTTAAGATATTCCATCGTGCGAGCCAGAAAACCAGCGGTACCACAGGCGGGATCACAGATAATATCGGTGGGTTGCGGATCGATCATGGCTATCATCAGATCAATAATATGTCTGGGGGTACGAAACTGTCCATTGATACCCGCAGTCGTCAGTTTACTGAGCAGGTATTCATAGATATCCCCCTTAATGTCGGATTCCGTCAGGGGCAGGTTATCCACCATTTCAACAGCGGCCACTAATACGGACTCATTTTGAATGGCCATATCGGCATCACGCATGTATTTGCTCATGTCGTTTTGCAGTTTTCCATTCCGGGTCAGGTCTATTTCACCAAAATAAGGATAGACTTTATCGCGCAAGTGAAGCCGCATTTCTTTGCCGGACATGTTTTTAAAATTCTGCCAGCGCAGTAATTGTCCTTCTGGTGTCTGCGGAAACAAACGGACAAAGTCTTTTTTGGTGCGTGAGGCTTTACGTTCACTGGCGGATTCCTGCATATCCAGCAGGCGGGCAAACATTAAGTAGGAAATTTGTTCAATGACCGTCAAAGGATTGGTGATCCCGCCAGTCCAGAATTTTTCCCAGAGTTTATCAATATTGTTTCTTAGTGTGCCTGTTAGCATGGTTTTCTCATTTTATTGGGTTTGTTCCAGTGGAATATAGGGTTTAAGTACCGTAACCAGTTCGTTCACATCCTGTTCTTTAAAAACGCCATCCAGCCCTTCATGTGATACGCTGGTAAAAGGTGACTCATAGAGTTTTTCAATGCTTATGCAACCATGCTCGCTGAGATATTGTTTCAACAGGTTCATAAACTGAACCTGTTGGTGTGTTAGCCTGGGATGGCTGTGCAGAAACGCTGTAAAATGTTGTTCAATGACCTGTGGATCAATACCAATAATTTCTTTAATGGTGATATTAAGATCACGGGCGGTTCTGCCATAGAACTGGTTTAATGTTTTCAGGTCCACCCCTGGGTGCTCAGCCAGAATGGTTGATGTCAGTGTTTTAAGTTCAGATTCCGGAACACTGCGGTTATTATGTATTTTTTGCAGTACCGGATTGGTGGCCAGCATATTATCCAGAACTTTTTTGATCTTGCGACGATATTGCATGGCTTCAGTCTGGCTACTGAGTATATTCTGACGTTCTATATACCGAATATCATCCCCATCTTTAATACTGGTGGTGCCGACTTCAGTGCCCGGACCAGACCCTGAACTGCGATATTTCATTATGCCCCGCAGCTCGACTCTGGCATATTCCAGGTGCTGGATACTGAGGTTTTGCCAGAATTCACTGCCCCGCACCGTATCAATGGCGATATCTTTGTTGCGTACCGCCTTAATGGTTACCGCCAGTTTATCCAGCCGACTGAGTAGTTCCTGTTTCAGGTCTTCCAGACAACTGGCCTGTTGTACCAGACAGATTTCCAGTTCGGCAATCAGTCGGTCAAAGTCTATGGCGTCTTTGTCTCGTAAAATTCGGCTGCCCATCAGTGGTGCAATAGTTTGGGATAGTTGATGGCGAGTTGCCACTTCCATTTTTTCCAGTGCATCGGTCTGAGTCAGTTGATGGACAGTGCGTAAGTGTTTTTTTACATTGATGCTTTTTTCAGGTAAATCATTAATATCTTCACGGATTAATTCTGATACCCAATCAAAGGCATCACGATGATTTTTTGTAATGGCGGCTTCCAGAAGATTCAGACGTGATTCAAATAAATGCTGAAGAATGGATCGGCCCTGTTGTTCTTCAGCTTCCTGATATTCTTCTTCAAAGTAACTGAAATTACTATAGTGATCGAAGATTAAAAATTCTGTTTTGTCTTTACCTGCGCCAAACAGATCAGGACATAAACGGGTACCCCGACCAATCATCTGCCAGAATTTAACCCAGGATTTAACCGGCTTGGCAAAGACCAGATTGACAATCTCAGGTACATCAATACCGGTATCCAGCATATCCACAGAGATAGCAATGCGAAACTCATTATCCGCAGTTTTAAATTCATCTATCAGGGCTTCTGCTCGTGTGACTTTGTTATGGATCACTTTACAGACTTTGTTGCCGTATTGCGGGTACAAGGTCTTAAATAAGGATTCAAGATGGTCAGCATGTTTTTGATTCTGGGCAAATACGATGGTTTTACCCGGCAGTGTTCCCGTCGCATCTTTGATACCATTATTCATAAGGTTTTCCAGAATAATGGTATCAGTCTCTATGCTGTATATTTTTCTGCCAATATCTTTTCCTGCAATGGTGGTCGTCTGAGCGGTTTCTTCTCCCAGCTCCTGTTCCAGTTGTTCCTGTTGTTCCCGGCTCAGATCATTATAGTGAATGCCTTCACGCAGGAATTCTGTGGTGAGATCTTTTACCCGAAATGGAACCAGAAAGGGAGGCTCATTGTTGATAGCATCATCAAGGCTGTAATTGAATGTTGGATCTTTATCTTCACAACCAAACAGTTCATAGGTGTTTTTAACAATTTTGTGAACCGGTGTTGCAGTGAGCCCTAATTGAAGGGCATCAAAGTAATCAAATATATCACGATATTTGTTATAAATTGAACGATGGGATTCATCAGAAACAATCAGGTCAAAAAAGCCAATATCCAATTGTTGAAATCGGTTCATCATTCCCGGATAGGTGGCAATAAAAATTCTGGCCGATTGATCCACTTTGTTGGTTTCTCCAATGACACAGCGTGGCTCTGATGGCAAATGTATTTTATAGGCATTATCTGCCTGACGACGTAGCTCTTTTCTGTCGCATAGAAAGAGAATTCGTTTTGCCCAGTTGGTGCGTAATAACAACTCACTGATGGCAATGGCAACACGCGTTTTGCCCGTGCCCGTTGCCTGAACAATTAAGGATTTACGGCGCTGGTCCTGGAAACGTTTAGCAACGGCTTTAATGGCTTCTATTTGATAACTACGCCCTGCAATGGACAGATCCGGATTAAATTGTTCGATTTCTGCTTTACGGTATTGACGCTGATAGAGTAAATAAGCCAGGCTCTCACGACTATAAAACCCATAAACCAGGCGGTCGCTGCCATATTGTACATCATCCCACAGATAGGTTTCATAACCGTTGGTGTAAAAAATAACCGGTCGTTGCCCGGTCATTTTTTCCAGTCCGTCAGCATACATTCTTGCTTGCTCGCGACCATCCTGTATGCTTTCCTTACTGGCTCGTTTGGCCTCTATGACAGCCAGAGGTTTGCCATTTTCAGCCCACAGTACATAATCTGCTCTGCCTTTACCAGATTGATTGGGTTGATGTTCAACAACTTCTTCAAATGTCACCTGTTCTTTATCATTCAAATCCCATCCAGCCTGGAGCAACATGGTATCAATCAGTTGTGCTCTGGTTTTTGCTTCATTCCATTGCAGTGAATCAGCAGCAGCCTGACTTTTCTCTTTAGAGGCTGCCCAGTCGACTTCTGTTGAGTCGGTTTGTTGTGCACTGGCTCGTTCTTTGTCCAGTTCATCAAGTAGCTTATCTACCTCTTCAGCTTTGGTTTCTAAAGCTTCTTTATAGTCTTTGACGGATTTTTTAAGCGCTTTTAATTCACCACGAGGATCGGGAATGTCTTCAAAAGGTGGAATATCCTGTTTTTTTATACCGTAATAACGTATGCCGAGATACATAGCGAGCTGATGTGCCGTAGCTAATACCAATTGAGCGGTACGCAATTCACCTTCAGCACCATGAGCGGTTTCATTACCATTTTTTCGAATATAATCCAACTGGTAAATAAGAGAACGATTAACACAGGCCTCAAAAGCCGGATGACGGAGCATTTCAAAGAAGCTGGCCTGAGGTAACTTTGGAATACGCTCTTCTTTATGAATCGCTTTTGTGAGTGCCTCTGCAAAATTTCGTAAGCGAGTCAGAGCACTACCCGGATCAATATGCATAATGGCTTCAGCAAAACCACCCAGATCAGCTAAACCGGCATGAAAAGGACGAAGAAACTCAAAGTTTTTTGAAATTTGCATAATATGTGTTTTATTCATACTCCTGCTAATGCGAAGAGTGTGCCAGATTTCTATTATATAGTTTTTAAGTGATTTTGATATTATATTTTTCTATCCACTGACTCAAGGTCTGATAGTTTGACAACCCCAGTAATTTTGCCGCTTTGGTAATACTATTGTTTGTGTCAGTTAATGCTCTGTTTACATAGTATAGCCGTAATTCATCGATAACATCTTGTATTTTAAAGTGTTCATCGAATGGTTTTGACAGAATATTGTTATCTGATTGAACTTGTTCAAACAAAGCATCCTGGAGATCTTTGTCTGTAATTTGTGAAGAAGTGGACCATAATGAAGCTCTTAATAAGGTTGAATATAATTCTCTCACATTCCCCGGCCAGGACTGTTTTAGTATAAGATTTTTTGCTTTTATAGAAATCTTTTTATCTTTATAACCTGTTTGTGTACTTGCCTTTTTATTAACTTCATCCAGAAGATGCTGGCTTAAAATACCTAAATCTCCAACTCTTTCTCGCAAAGGTGGTAAATTTAAAACACCTACAGCCACACGATAAAAAAGATCCTCACGAAAATTACCTTTTGCAATTTCACTATTAAGGTTTTTGTTGGTAGCTGCAATAATTCTTATATCAATTGTTTCTTCTTTAGTGGCACCAACCGGTTTCACAGTATTTTCCTGCAATACTCTCAACAGTCGAACCTGTGCACTTTTTGGCAGTTCACCAAACTCATCCAG
>DRNA01000180.1 GCA_011322365.1 Aeromonadales bacterium
CGGTTCCGACGCAGTGTTCGCCGGTTTATGTGCCCATCATGCCTGCGGATGCAGGTTTCAGTGGGAGTACTTTACTTAATAAGGAATTCAATCAATGTTGTTATGTTCTCGGCAGTTACTGGTTGGTGCTTTCGTTTGTTTAGGTCTTACGATAATGCCTGTTGATGCCAGTGCTGAAATTAATTCAGCTAACCCTTTCTTACACCCCAGTAAACTCGACTATCAGGCCCCCATGTTTGATAAGATCAAAAACAGTGATTTTCTACCTGCTTTTGAAGAAGGAATGCGACAGCAATTAGAACAGGTGGATGCCATTGCTCATAATAAAGATAAGCCCACCTTTGAGAATACCCTGGTAGCTTTAGAAAAATCAGATGAATTATTGATGCGAGTCAAATGGGTATTTCAGGCAATGACCAGTGCCAATACCAACCCGGCATTGCAGAAAGTACAGGAAACACTGGCGCCGAGGCTGGCAGCGCACAGTGATGCGATTAAATTAAATGAGGCTTTATTTAAACGTATAAAGGCCATTTACACACAACGTAAATCTTTAAAGCTGGATACAGAATCCAGCCGATTGGTGACATTCTATTATGATGCATTCGTCCATGCCGGAGCGAATTTATCTGCTGAGGATAAAAAAGCATTGAAAGCCTTAAACCAGAAGGAAGCGGCACTCAGTGCCGGGTTTGTGAATAAATTACTCGCGGCCACCAAAAATGCTGCATTAGTGGTTGATAGTGTTGATGCACTTGCAGGTTTGAGTGCCGGTGAAATTGAAGCGGCTGCGGTTAATGCGAAAGAAAGGGGTTTAAAGGGTAAATGGGTACTTCCCTTGCAAAATACTACTCAACAACCGGCTTTAAGCTTATTGTCTAATAGAGCTACCCGAGAGAAGCTGTTTAAAGCATCCTGGACTCGTACTGAACAGGGTGATAAAAATGATACCCGCAAGGATATTGAAAGCCTGGCAAAAATTCGTGCAGAAAAGGCGCGTTTGTTGGGATTTAAAAATTATGCTGAGTGGAACCTTCAGGATCAGATGGCTAAAACAGCGGAAGCTGCTATGGATTTCATGAAAAAACTGGCCCCGGCTACTGTGTCCCATGCAGCAGAAGAAGCAAACGAAATTCAGAAAATGATCGATGCTGAAAAAGGTGGTTTTAAATTACAGCCCTGGGACTGGTCGTATTATGCTGAGAAAGTACGTAAGGCTAAATACAATCTGGACGAGTCTGAAATCAAACCCTACTTTGAATTAAATACGGTACTTCAGGATGGCGTGTTTTATGCTGCGAATAAATTATACGGACTGACATTTAAAGAGCGTCGGGATCTGCCCGTTTATCAGGAGGACGTGCGAGTTTTCCAGGTTTATAATGAAGATGGCAGTACCGTAGGATTATATTATTATGACCCCTACAAACGTGATAATAAGGGGGGTGGAGCCTGGATGGATAATATGGTGGGCCAGTCCTATTTAATGGGCACGAAACCGGTGATTTATAACGTGACCAACTTTGCTAAACCCGCCAAAGGACAACCGGCATTGATTTCATTTGATGATGTTACTACCCTGTTCCATGAATTCGGTCATGCGTTGCACGGGCTGTTTGCCGATCAGAAATATCCCAGCCTTTCAGGAACCAATACCGCCAGAGATTTTGTAGAGTTTCCATCACAATTTAATGAGCATTGGGCAACCTATCCATCGGTATTTGCTCATTATGCCAAACATTACAAGACAGGTAAGCCCATGCCAAAGACTCTGGTGGATAAATTGAAAAAATCTGCCACATTTAATTCCGGATTTGCGCTGGCTGAGGTGCTGGAAGCTGCTGATCTGGATATGGCCTGGCATACCATCTCGGCTGACCTACCCTTACAGGATGCGGATACCTTCGAAGTACAGGCACTAAAAGAGGCGAAAGTTGAAATCAGAGAAATCCCCCCACGTTATCGTTCCAGTTATTTTATGCATATCTGGGGAAACAATTATCAGGCTGGTTATTATGCTTACCTCTGGACTGAAATGCTCAGTGATGATGCCTACACCTGGTTTGAAGAAAATGGTGGCCTGAGTCGAAAAAATGGCGACAGATTTAGAAAGCTGATTTTATCTCGTGGTAATACGCTTGATTATGCACAGATGTATCGAGCCTTTAGAGGTAGAGCGCCTGTTATTGAACCCATGCTGAAAAGTCGAGGTTTGATAAAGTAAGATAAGGCTTTTCTTATCGGTAGGAGCGGTTTTTAGCCGCGATGGACTGTTCACACGACACGGCTTCCGTGGTTAATATGACTGGCCTTTCGCGAATGAATTCGCTCCTGCTTCATCGCAGATATGCTAACCATTATAATAAGAACAAGTTAGAAAGCTATAATAAGAGAAGTCCATGACGGCATTCCGAATTCATCAACTTGATCCAATACTGGCCAATCAGATTGCGGCAGGTGAGGTGGTGGAGCGACCGGCTTCAGTTGTAAAGGAACTTGTTGAAAATAGTATTGATGCAGGTGCAAGTAGAATTCAGCTGGATATCGAAAAAGGGGGTAGCCGCTTAATTCGAGTCACAGACAATGGTAAGGGAATTTTTAAAGATGATATGGCATTGGCATTGAGTCGCCATGCCACCAGTAAAATTGAAACCGATGATGACCTGGCGGCGATTCAATCTCTTGGCTTTCGTGGAGAGGCATTGGCCAGTATCAGCTCGGTGGCACATTTAAGTTTAACTTCCCGTTGGCATGAAGAGCAAAGGGCTTATCGAGCAGAAGCAGCGGGCCGTGAGATGGAGGTGAGTATTTCACCGGCATCGCTCAATGCCGGAACAGTGGTTGAGGTGAGGGATTTATTTTTTAATACGCCAGCCAGACGTCGTTTTTTAAGAACTGAAAAAACGGAATTTCAACATATTGAAAACATGTTATCCCGACTCGCTCTCAGTCACCCCGAAATTGGCTTTCAACTAAAACATAATGGCAAACTGATTAAAAATCTTTTACCTGCTGAGAACAGAGCTTCAGCAGAAAAACGAATTGCCAAAATTGCCGGTCGGGAATTTCTTGCAAAAGCAGTTTATTTTTCTGTTTCACATCCGCTACCACAGAATAACATTACCATTTCTGGCTGGCTGGGTCTGGGGAATTATCATCGCAGTCAAAATGATGGTCAGTTTGTTTTTGTAAACGGACGCATCATACGTGACCGGGTGATTAATCATGCCATCCGAGAAGCCTACCAGGGTGTTATTCCGCCAGGCCGTCTGGCTGGTTTTGTTATTTTTATAGAACTTGACCCAACATCCATTGATGTGAATGTGCACCCCACTAAACATGAAGTAAGATTTCATCAGGGGCGCATGGTGCATGACTTTTTGACACAGGCCATTCGACAGGTGTTAGCGGAAGGTGAGGAGTTAATTCCTTCCACTGGAGAAGGAACAACTGAAAATAGTTCCAGTAAGTTATCGTCCGAGTATGGAAATGGAGGCCGGAGGCAGCAACCTTTTTCGACGCCTGTAACCTATACAAATTCCAATTTCAGCAATAGAGGGAGCCTGAATCGAGGTAATCTAAGAGATGCGGCTGCGAGTTATCAGCAGTTACTTACTACAGCTGCCCCCAATGATTTTACTCAAGCTGTAACGCTGGTTGCAGAAGACTATGTGTTGCTGGAGATCGAACATAAGCATTGGTTAGTGTCTTTAAAAAACTATTTAACAGATTTTGTTTCTTATCGTTGGCAGCAGGAAATATCCAGCCAACGTCTTAACTCTAAACCCCTGATGTTCCCGCATATTATTTCTATTGATGATGTTGAGGAATTTTATAGGATACACTTTGATCAAGGTGCTGGTTTGAAAAGGAAAATTTTGAGTTCAAATATGAACGATCTGTTATGCACTTTACAGCAGATGGGATTTAATGCGGTTTATATCAACGACCATATAAAACAGTTATCCGCCCCGGTTATCGATCTGTTTTTAAATGAAAACGCGGTTGATAATAAAAGCATACTCAAAAAAGAAAGCACTAACGGAGATTTATTTTCAGGGGTTGATCAACAAACGTTATTTCTAACAGCGATTTCAGTTATAGCCAAATTTTTAGTAGAAAATAAATCTGTGAAAAATTCTTCACAGTTAATACAGGTGTTGACGAGAAAATTGACAGAACAAGCGCCGTTCATGGCAGAATTTCTCAAAGAGAATGTTCTCGAGCAATCCGACGTCTCTTCTGGCTGGTTAAAAACTATCACGGCATTGATAGCCGCTGAGGGTAGCGCCCCTTCCACTGCGTCGGATAAGTTTTCATCCTGGTGCCAGTTATTGAGCCAACAAAAATTGCAGAGTTTATTTCAGTATGAATGAAAATAAAGTTATCTGCATTATGGGGCCGACCGCGGTTGGAAAGACATCCCTTGCCATGTCTTTATACGAAGACATGCCCGCAGAAATTATCAGCGTTGACTCTGCTCTGGTTTATGAAGGCATGGATATTGGTACCGCCAAACCAACTCCAGAAGAACTGGCAAAATATCCTCACCATTTAATTGATATCTGTGACCCGGCAGAACCTTACTCGGCAGCCAATTTTAATGCTGACGCCCGAACAATTATTCAACAGATTCATCAACAGGGTAAAGTGGTTATTTTAGTGGGGGGGACCATGTTATATTATCGTGCTCTGTTACAGGGATTTCATCCCTTACCTGAAGCAGATGAGAACATAAGAGAAAAATTACTTTTAGAAGCAAAGACGAAAGGTTGGGCACAACTTCATCAGCGTTTAAAAGCCATTGACCCGGTGGCTGGAAACCGTATTCATCCCAATGATCCCCAACGTATACAACGTGCACTTGAAGTTTTTGAAATCAGTGGTAAAACTCTGACCGAGCTACAACAGGCCGATATTCAACACCAAGATAACTGGCAGGTGGTTACGATTGCCATAGCGGCTGAAAGTCGTGAAATTTTAAGAGAAAATATTGCAGTGCGTTTCCATCAGATGCTTGAGCAGGGTTTTGAAAAGGAAGTACAGGGTTTGATTGATCGAGGCGACCTGCATACGGCACTCCCTTCTATCCGGGCAGTAGGTTACCGGCAAATGTGGGATTATTTACACGGAGACATGGATCGAGAGGAAATGGTTTTTCGTGCGATTACAGCCACAAGACAATTAGCCAAAAGGCAGATGACCTGGCTTAGAAGTTGGCCGAATATACAATGGTTAAGTGCCACCGATCCACATATTAGTGCTAAAGCGATAAAAATAACTGTCAAAAGTGATTGAATTTCATAATAAAGTCTCAATATAGTTTTTATGTAGAATTATCTGTTTGTGCCGATAACGTGGTTTAACGGGTATAATTTTTGTGTAAATCTGTTATTATTGTCAACGTTAGACCAGTCTGCGCCGGGATTTCGTTTGAGGATGTGTCATCCCGTAAAATTACAATAATAAGTTAATCAGGAGAATAATTATGTCAAAAGGGCAGTCTTTACAAGACCCTTTCCTCAATGCACTAAGACGGGAGCGAATTCCAGTATCTATATTCCTCGTCAATGGTATTAAGCTTCAGGGGCAAATCGAGTCATTTGATCAGTTCGTCATCTTACTTAAAAACCAGGTTAGCCAGATGGTATACAAGCATGCTATTTCAACGGTTGTTCCTGCTCGTAATATCCGCTTACCCCATCAGGGTGGGCCAAATGGTGACGATGAGAGTGTCGAAGAAATTGAAGAAGATGAAGGTGACAATGTTGGAAACAATGTTGGAAATAATTTTTAACGCAGTTTTGTTCATCAGCTAGTAGATGTATATACCCATAATTATGGGTATAAAGGCCGGGTTACCGGCCTTTTTTATTTAAAATCATAGAGTTACACTTACCTAATGCAGAGTGGAATAGTCAGTTTTGTTTGAAAGACATCAGGGCGGAGAATCCGCCATTCTCGTTCATGTAGATTTCCCCAGTACTTTTCAGCAGCAAAGCCGAGAAGATCGTCATGAATTCATTGAATTAGTGAAATCTGCCGATATTGAAAACCTGGATATACTACAGGCCAAACGGGATCGCCCAGATGCCCGTTATTTTCTGGGTAAAGGTAAGGTGGAAGAATTAGTTGGAATGGTGCAGTTACACCAGGCACCGTTAGTTCTGTTTAACCATAGTCTGTCCCCGGCGCAGGAAAAAAATCTGGAAGAGGTACTTCAATGTCGAGTGGTTGACAGGATCGGCCTGATTCTTGACATCTTTGCTCAGCGAGCACATACCTTTGAAGGAAAATTACAGGTTGAACTGGCGCAATTAAAGCATCTTTCCACTCGATTAGTTCGAGGTTGGACACATTTAGAGCGCCAAAAAGGGGGGATTGGTTTACGGGGTCCTGGTGAAACCCAGCTTGAAACCGATCGAAGATTGTTGCGGGAACGTATTAAATGGATCACTAAACGTCTGGAAAAAGTGGACAAACAACGACAACAGAGCCGAAGATCCAGAAAAAGAGCGCAATTACCTACGGTTTCCCTGGTTGGGTATACTAATGCGGGTAAGTCTACCTTGTTTAACCGAATTACGGATTCTGAAGTGTATGCGGCGGATAAGCTATTTGCTACACTGGATCCCACCCTGAGAAAAGTTCACTGGCCTGAAACTGGCAATCTGGTACTGGCAGATACAGTGGGGTTTATTCGTCATTTACCCCACGATCTGGTGGCGGCCTTTAAAGCAACCCTTCAGGAAAGCCGCGAAGCTGATCTGTTAATTCATGTGATTGATGCCAGTGATGAGCGTCGTGATGAAAACATCGAACAGGTTTATGAAGTATTGAGTGAAATAGGAGCCGATGAAGTCCCGCGGCTTGAAGTTTATAATAAAATTGATCGCATCGAAGGCGCAAAACCCCGTATTGATAAAGATAGTCATGGTGTGGTTAATCGGGTCTGGTTATCGGCATTAAATGGCGAAGGATTACCCCTGTTACAACGGGCAATTGGTGAAAAATTGGGGGAAACGGTGATAAATTGTGAAATATTATTACCACCAAAAGAAGGAAAAGCCCGGGCGATGCTCTTTTCTGCCGATGGAATTGCCTCTGAAACCGTTACAGAACAAGGTTTTTGGCGTATTAAATTACATATTTCGAAAAATGAATGGGAACAAATTAAACGAAACAGTGGGGTCGATCTGTCTCAATACATTGAGTAAACTAACCGACTAGAGAATTATTAATCAAAGTCAGCTGATATTGGAGAGATGTTATGCCCTGGAATGAACCGGGAAACGACAAAAAGGGTCCCTGGGATCCAAAGAAAAAGAGCGATGGACCACCTGATCTGGATGATCTATTAAAGTCCTTCTGGAAAAAAATTGGTGGTAGCGGTGGTGGAAATTCAACCAGGGGTTCTGGTAATGGTGGTGGTATAGGATTAAGTTCTATTCTTATACTGGCATTAATCGTTTGGGTTGCATTAGGCACCTATACTGTTAAAGAACAGGAAAATGCCGTTATCCTACGTTTTGGTGCTTATAATCGAACTGTTGAAGCGGGAATCCATTGGTTACCCAAGGGTATTGAAAAGAAACTTATTGTTGATATTCAAAAGTTAAGAAAAATAGATATTCATGCAGAGATGCTTACTCGCGGGGCTAATATTGTTTTTGTTGATCTGGGTATTCAATATCTGGTTATTGATCCGCAGGACTATCTATTTAATCTGACCGACCCCGATGGTACTGTGAGAGATGTGGCAGAAACAGCACTAAGACAAATTATCGGAGATTCAACCCTTGACGATACTATTGCCCAGGGTAAAACATTAATCCGTACCCGTACTATGGAAATCATGCGACGGATCCTGGATGATAAGTATCATGCCGGTATCCGAATTACTAATGTGACCGTTGGTGATGCTAAACCCCCACAAGCGGTTAAAGAAGCTTTTGATGATGTAATTTCTGCACAGGCCGATCGAAAAAAATATGAAAAAGAAGCTGAGGCTTTCGCTAATCGGGAGATCCCCAAGGCCGAAGGTAATGCACAAAAGATTATTGAAGCGGCATTGGCTTATAAAGAAAAAGTGGTTGCTGATGCACAAGGTAAAGTAGCAGTGTTTAATAAGCTTTTACCGCAGTACGAAGCGGCACCTAAAGTGACCAGACGGCGTTTATATCTGGAGACTATGGAACAGGTTATGGGAAAAATGAAGAAAATTATCGTTGATAAGAAAAGCAATCAACTGAATGTGATGTCGCTGGATGCTCTATTATCTGCACAGAAAAAAGCAGTAAGTGGAGGGAACAAATAATGAATAATAAAACACTATTTGCTCTGGTTGCCATTTTGCTACTAGCTCTTGTTGGTACGAATAGTTATTTTACTATTTATCAATATGAAAAGGGGTTATCAAAAGTTTTTGGTAAAATTGCCAGAAATGCCGATGGCACTCCAAAATTATATGGGCCTGGAATTCATTTACGTATTCCCTTTCTGGAATCTGTTATCCGCCTTGATGGGCGCATACAAACGCTTGATGGGGCTGCGGAGAGAGTGGGAACCATCGAAAAAATTGATATGATGGTAGATACTTTTGTGAAATGGCGCATTAAAGATTTTGGCGCTTTTTACCTGCGAACTCAGGGGCGACCTGAACGTGCCAATATTTTGCTGGAAAAAATTGTTAATAACGCATTAAGAGCGGAGTTTGGTAAACATTCCGTAGAAGATGCCATTTATAAACAGCGTGAGAAAATGATGCAGGATATCCAGGTCATGGCCAATAAGGGAGCACCTGAATTAGGTATCGAAATTGTTGATGTAAGAGTTAAACAGGCCAACTATCCTCCTGATGTTAATGAAACCATCTACAAGCGTATGAGAGCAGAAAGGCTTCAGGCTGCGACAAAAGAACGCTCAGAGGGACGGAAAACAGCCACCATTATTCGAGCAGAAGCTCAGAAGAAGGTTACGGTTATCGGTGCAAATGCACAATTAAAAGTAAGACAGATAAAAGCGCAGGCCGAAGCTAAAGCAACCAAAATATATGCAGACTCCTACGGTAGAAATACCGAATTTTATGATTTTTTGAGAAGTATGGAAGCCTACAGAAAATCATTTCATAAAGGTTCAGATGTAATGGTAATGTCGCCGGATGATGATTTCTTCCGTTATTTTGGTAAGGAAAAATAAGATTGATCTTCCGAAAAAAATGACCAGGTTCTGGTCATTTTTTTCAAGATAAAATCATGTGAAATTTTTATTTAATTTTAATGCTGTTAACTTTATCAGGTTATGCTGATGCTCTGGTAAAATCTAAATATACTAATACTAACGACGTTTCTCAAATTAATAATTATCTGCAATATTCTGATAAATTCTCAAGTTCGGGGCAACCTACAAAAGAGCAATTTAATGCTTTATCAAAAGCAAAATTTAAATATATTATTTACCTGGCCTATAGCGATAATTCGACCGCTATAGAGCATGAAGATCGGCTTGTGAGTCAATTAAATATGACTTATATTCAGCTTGCGGTTGATTTTAAAAATCCGAAACCAACTGATTTTGAAACAGTAGCCGCTGTTTTGAAAAAATCAGCTAATGTAAAAACCTTACTACATTGCCAGGTAAATTTTAGAGCTTCTGCTTTTAGTTTTCTCTATAGAGTCATTTATCAGGATGTACCTGTGAAAATAGCAAAACAGGCTATGGATAAAGTCTGGGAGCCTAATCCCATCTGGTTTAAATTTATGCAAAAAGTCATGCGTCAGCATCATAGAACACTGAAATGTGACAGCTGTGACTGGGGAAGCAATGAATTCCTTGATGACGCTAAGTGATAACTGCTAAAATTTACAGTGCATTTAAAATATCGGCGTGTGGCGCAGTCTGGTAGCGCACTTCGTTCGGGACGAAGGGGTCGGAGGTTCAAATCCTCTTACGCCGACCATTCTTTTTGTAAATAACCTAAAAAATAACTGATCTTCGTCCGTTATCATAGTAAAATCCTCTCTTTACGGGTTCCTGCCCGTTTCCTTTAAATTTCTGAAGAGTAATATGGCTAAATCTGTTGTGGTTCTTGGTACCCAGTGGGGTGACGAAGGAAAAGGTAAGGTTGTTGATCTGTTAACCGATCGCGCCAACTATGTAGTACGTTTTCAAGGCGGACATAATGCCGGGCATACGCTGGTTATTGACGGTAAGAAGACCGTATTGCACCTTATCCCCTCGGGTATTTTGCGTGATAACGTTTGTTGCCTGATTGGTAATGGCGTGGTGTTATCCCCCGAGGCCTTGTTAACCGAAATGGCCGGGCTTGAAAGTACCGGTATCCCGGTACGTGAACGATTGCAGATCAGTCCCAGCTGTACTTTAATTTTGCCCTATCATATTGCTCTGGATAACGCGCGTGAGAAAGAGTTAGGGAAAAAAGCCATCGGTACTACAGGTCGCGGAATAGGTCCTGCCTATGAAGATAAATCAGCTCGTCGAGGCCTACGGGTTGCTGATCTGGCGGATATGGAAAGGTTTGCTGAGAAATTGAAAGCGGTTATGCATTACCATAATTTTATTTTGACAGAGTATTTTAAAGCAGATGCCGTTGACTATGAAACGGTTTTACAACAGTGTCAGGGCTATGCAACAGAACTATTACCTCTGATATCAGATATCCCTGAAATATTGCATGATGCCAGAGTTGCTGGTAAAAATTTACTTTTTGAAGGTGCTCAGGGTTCGTTGCTCGATATTGATCATGGTACTTTTCCCTTCGTGACATCTTCTAACACCACCGCAGGTGGCACTGCTACTGGAAGTGGCTATGGCCCGCTTTATCTGGATTATGTTCTGGGTATTACCAAAGCCTACACCACTCGCGTAGGTGGAGGACCATTTCCAACAGAACTGGATGATGAAGTCGGACAACATCTTGCAGAAAAAGGTCATGAATTTGGTGCAACTACCGGCAGACCACGGCGCTGTGGATGGTTAGATGCCGTGGCTTTAAGACGGGCTATTAATATCAATAGCATTAGTGGGCTCTGTCTGACCAAGCTGGATGTCCTGGATGGTCTGGAAAAGGTGAAAATCTGTACCCGCTACAACTGTCAACAAAAGGGAGAACTGGATGTGCCACCGGTAGGAGCTGAAGGATTTGCCAGTATCAGCCCCCAATATATTGAAATGCCAGGCTGGAGTGAATCGACGGTGGGCGTGCAATCAAAGCATGATTTACCACAGCAGGCACAGGATTTTATTAAAAAAATTGAAGAAGTTGTGGACGTGCCTGTTGATATTATTTCAACCGGCCCCGATAGAGAAGAAACCATTATTCTCCGCCACCCCTTTGATTGAATTAACAGAAAAAGCATAGGCCCAGGCATGGACGGTAGTAGAACAATGCAGGAGCAATTGTCGAGGACGCAATTTTCTGTTATTTACATGGAATAGCTCCTGCATTCCATGCATACACGCCATCCTTGGCGATAACATGGATGTGATGTATGCAGAAAATGCAGGACGCAATTTTCTGTTACATTTTCACAAACACTGACGTAACTATTCTTTGTAGAATAACCTCAAGGGCGCAGGCAAAAACAGCGCCCTGGAACTTATGGGGTATAGAGTGATGAAAATAGTTAAAAAAGTGGCAGTGACAGTTGCTGGTGTAGTGGTAATCTTTGTTGGATTGTTGTTAATTGTTTTACCTGGCCCTGCACTTATTATCATACCTTTTGGTCTTGCCATTCTGGCCACTGAATATGATTTTGCTCATCGCTGGGTGAAGCTATTTCAGAAAAAACTGTCGTCTACGGCTTCCTATCTTGATAAAAAACTGGGGATGTAGACACCGTTATCAAGTTACTGCTTATTTCAAGCTACTCAAATTGATACAACTTCCTCTGGTATTTCCTCATAAATTTTGCGATGATCATAAACAGAATAAAAATTATAAAATAAATATTTACTTCAGGGGAATGACGTGTCAGAGATTAGCCAACTAAATCCACAAATTGTATGGAAGCATTTTGATCAACTTTGTGCAATTCCAAGGCCTTCACATCATGAACAGGGTGTGATTGATTATATTGAAAGCTTTGCCGATGGCCTGGGACTGGAGCATGAAATTGATCCGGCGGGTAATTTAATAGTACGCAAAAATGCCACAACCGGCATGGAAAACTGCAAAGGTATCATCATTCAGGGGCATATGGATATAGTGGCTCAAAAAGAAAATGATCTGGTGCATGATTTCGAGAAGAATCCGATTCAGCCCTATATTGATGGTGACTGGGTTACCGCCAAAGGCACTACATTAGGGTCTGATAATGGTATTGGCGTCGCCATGGCGCTGGCGGTTTTAGAAACAACTGATATACCACACCCCCCGATTGAAACGCTTTTTACCGTTAATGAAGAGTGCGGCATGAGTGGTGCTTTGGGATTGCAGCCGGGTTATCTGAAAGGTGACTGGTTACTCAATATTGACACCGAAGAAGAAGGTGAGTTATATGTAGGATGTGCCGGGGGTAAGGATATCGTCATATCCTATCCACTTGAATACGTTGACGCACCCGAAAATACTACAGCATTTGAACTTAATGTCGGTTCTTTAAAAGGCGGCCATTCCGGTGTTGATATTCACCTGAATAGAGCCAATGCAAATAAAATCACCAACCAATTTCTGCTGGAAGGTTTGCAGATAGGGGGAATTTATGTTGCCTCTTTTGATGGTGGCAGTTTACGCAATGCCATTCCTCGTGATGCCACTACACGGATTCTCATTGATAAGCAGAATATTGTTGCGTTTAAAGCATTAGCTGAAAAGTTAACGGCTTCTTTTCGCCAAAAATACCAGGCTGTTGATCCAGATATCTGTATTAGCCTCAATCCCTGTGATGATTTTGATAGGGTTATGAGACATGATCTGTTAGAGACATTTGTTAAGGTGATTGACCAGTGCCCTAATGGTGTCGATAGCTGGATTAAGGATTTACCCGATGTTGTTGAAACCTCCGATAATCTGGCACGTATTTTAACTGAAGACAATGTTATAGACATTGAAATTTCCGTTAGAAGTTCAGTAGAAGAAGAAAGGGAAAGACTTAGCAACCAGATTAAAACCCTGTTTGAAAATGCCGGCGCTAAAGTGGAGTTTGGAAACGCCTACCCAGGCTGGAAACCGGAAATGAATTCAGAATTATTAAAACTGACTCGAAAAATTTATAAAGATTGTTTTGGAAAAGATGCCGGTGTTAAAGTGATTCATGCCGGACTGGAATGTGGAGTATTGGGTGCCGTTTATCCGCATTGGGAAATGATATCTTTTGGTCCTACAATAACAGGCGCCCATTCCCCGGATGAGCGATGCAATATTAAAGATGTTGAAAAAGTCTGGAAATATTTACTGGAAATATTGAAGAATGTTCCGCAGAAATAGTTGCTGTTTGAAAAAAAATCGTCAGTAAAATAATACTAATCCTGAGGCAATGACAATACCTGACCAGATAAGCACTACTGTGCAATAGCCCATGATCTTCTGGACACTGATACCGGCAATACCCAGTAGCGGCAAAGCCCAGAATGGTTGTATCAGGTTAGTCCAGGCATCGCCAAAGGCTACTGCCATTGCAGCCTGGTTAAGTGGTACACCCAGAGCCTGAGCCGCCGGGATAACGATGGGAGCCTGCACGGCCCATTGACCGCCACCAGAAGGCACAAAAAAATTGATAATGCCGGCACTTAAAAACGTATAAACAGGAAAGGTATCCGCATTTGAAATTTGTACAAACCATTGTGACATACTGGTCGCGAGCCCGGAACCTACCATCATACCCATAATGCCAGCATAGAGTGGAAATTGCAGCACGATACCACTGACACAACGGATAGCTTTGTCCATGGCATTGAGATAGTTCCGTGGACTACCCTGTAAAAGTAAACCCAGAGATAGCAATAACAAATTCATATTATTCAGATTAAGATGCTCGCCATGGTTAAATTTTATGAAAAGATAAAATAAACCAAGGGAACCCAGAATGGCGGTCAATAGAAAACTGTGTTCAATTTTCTGGGCGGGTGTTATCAACGTTTTCTGTGCAGGTTCCCTGTCAGAAGTGATAGTGTTATCGGTATTGCTTTCCGGTGAAGAAAATATGTGGACTTCCTCAACTTCATTTTTATCGGGTTGCATAAAAACAAGTAATGCAGGCAAAGAAATAAAAAGTAACACTACAATAAGAATAACCGGCCAGCTGAAAATAGTTTCACTGACCGGTATAGCCTGTTGGTGCAATAATTGCCCCAGGCTATCGTTGCCCGGTGTGGCAATTTTTAAGGGAATGGAGCCTGAAAGTCCGGCATGCCAGACAATAAAGCCCGAATAGGCTGCAGCGACCAGCAAAGGGAAATGGAC
>DRNA01000181.1 GCA_011322365.1 Aeromonadales bacterium
ACAATTTGGTTAATCCTCCTTGCTACATTTTTTCATTTTGGTTGAATTAAGTAGCTGGAACCCGTAAGGAGTTATAAATGAGACATTATGAAATTGTCTTCATGGTGCACCCTGATCAAAGCGACCAGGTGAGCGGCATGATTGAACGATATACTGAAACCCTGACCGGCAAAGGTGGGAAAATCCATCGTCTGGAAGATTGGGGTCGACGTCAACTGGCCTACCCTATCAACAAACTTCACAAAGCGCACTATGTTTTAATGAATGTAGAATGCGGTCAGGAAGAACTTGATGAACTTGAAGATGCATTTCGTTATAACGACTCAGTTATACGAAGTATGATCATCCGTCAAAAGCATGCTGTCACCGATGCTTCTCCGCTTGCTAAATCTGCTGACGATCGTCGCTCTGAAAGAAAGCCAACGCCACACAAGCCTGCAGAAACGGTAAAAGAAGCCGTCAAAGAAGTAGTTGAAGCTGCAGAAGAAGTTATCGAAGCCGTTGAAGAAGTGGCTCAAGCTGAAAGTGAAAAAGGAGAATAATCATGGCTCGTAATTTTCGTCGTCGTAAGTATTGTCGTTTCAGCGCTGAAGGCGTTACTGAAATTGATTACAAAGATATAGCGACATTAAAAAGCTATATTACAGAGACTGGAAAAATTGTTCCCAGTCGGATTACAGGTACTGCTGCAAAATACCAGCGTCAACTATCGACAGCTGTTAAACGTGCACGCTATGTGGCTTTGCTCCCTTATACGGATCAACACAAGTAACTTGTAAAATACCAGGTGCTGGTCTTTGAAGAAGACTGGTTGGGAATCATTCAAGCCGGGTAGACTACCCGGTAATAAATATTGAGGTCGATAACAATGGATATCATCCTGTTAGAAGACATCCGCAAATTAGGAAAATTAGGTGACACCGTTTCTGTAAAAAGCGGATATGCACGTAACTTCCTGGTGCCACAAGGTATGGCGGTGCGGGCAACTAAAGATAATCTTGCCATGTTCGAAGAACGTCGAGCAGAACTGGAACGTATTGCTAAAGATGCACTGGCCGCAGCACAGGCACGAGCTGAGAAGCTTAATGAACTGGTAGTGACCATCGAACGCCTTGCAGGTGAAGAAGGTAAATTATTTGGTTCGGTGGGTACGCATGACATTGCTGATGCCATTTCAGAAGCTTCCGGTGTTGAAATCATTAAACGAGAAGTGATGATGCCTGATGGTGCCATCCGCTCTATTGGTGAATATGATATTGATTTGTCACTACATAACGAAGTAAATGTCAGCATTAAAATTGTAGTTGCGAATACAGAAGCATAAGTTGTTTTAAACGATTGCGTTAATCGTATCTTTAAGGCAAGATAAAACACCGCCATTGGAGCAATCTTCTGGCGGTGTTTTTTATTCATTTTTGTAACTATTTAGCGTAACTTTTGGCGTAACTATTTGGCAACAGCATGGCTCAGGTAATCACTCAGGAAAAAGAGCTCAGACTTCGAGTTCCTCCACATTCTATTGAAGCAGAACAGTCGGTTCTGGGTGGAATAATGCTGGATAATCAGGCCTTTGATCGCGTAGAAGAACAGCTGGTCGAAAATGATTTTTACCGCCATGATCATCGGCTTATCTACAATGCCATGACGCATCTGAGTCAGAAGCAGCATCCTCTGGATGTCATTACCATCCACGAGTTTCTTGAAAGAGAAGGTACTGCAGATGAAGTCGGTGGCCTTGGCTATCTGGGGGAGCTCGCGAATAATACTCCCAGTGCAGCCAATATTTCCGCCTATGCTCGTATCGTCAGGGAGCGTGCTGTTATTCGTGAAATGATTGCAGCTGCCCATGAAATAGCAGAGTCCGGTTTTAACCCGGAAGGGCAGGATATCTCACAGATCCTGGATACAGCAGAATCAAAAATATTTAAAATAGCTGAACAGCGTGAATCCACGGAAAATGGGCCAGTTGAAATTCGTAATATGCTCTCGGATGTGATTAACCGCATTGAGGAATATCAGAATAATAAAGGTGGTATTACCGGCCTGGAAACAGGTTTTGACTACCTGGATCGGATGACAGGAGGTTTACAGCCTGCAGATCTGGTGATTGTTGCTGGTCGCCCATCCATGGGTAAAACCACTTTCGCCATGAATATTGCGGAACATTCTTCTTTAAAAACAGATAAACCCGTGTTAGTTTTTTCGATGGAAATGCCATCGGATGCTCTACTGCTTCGTTCATTATCATCACTCTCTCGTGTTGATCAGAGTCGCATAAGGCGTGGTGAAATGGATGATCATGACTGGTCGAAAATCAGCAGTACAATGACCTTATTGCAACAAAATAGTAAAATGTATATTGATGATTCCCCCAGTTTATCGCCCGCTGAGGTGCGATCTCGAGCACGTCGTCTGGCACGAGAACAGGATGGCATCTCATTGATTGTACTAGATTATCTGCAATTGATGCAGGTACCCGGTATGAAAGAAAATCGGACTCAGGAAGTCTCTGAAATATCCCGTTCACTTAAAGCCCTGGCCAAAGAATTAAATTGTCCTGTGGTGGCATTATCTCAATTAAATCGTAGTCTCGAACAGCGTTCCGATCGCCGGCCAGTGATGGCCGATCTTCGTGAATCGGGCGCTATTGAGCAGGACGCTGATATTATTATGTTTGTTTATCGAGATGAAGTATATCACCCAGATACCGAGCATAAAGGTCTGGCAGAGATTATTATAGGTAAACAGCGAAATGGGCCTATTGGTACAGTAAAATTAACTTTCAACGGGCAATGGACTCGCTTTGATAATTATGCCGATCCTGAACAATATGGTGAAGTAAATTAAAAACTACCACCAGTAGCCTTTAATTCCAGAAATTACCCCCAATATAACAGTCCACACCCAAAACGTAGCCTTATTGCGTTTTATGTATTGCCTGTAATCCTGCATTTTAAATGTTATGGGTAGAGTGGTTATTTTTTGGCCGTATTTAGCTCCTGAAGACAGTTTCAGTCACTGGAATTTTATTTATTTATAAAATAATTGAAATAGTTGTTGACGGTCAGAATGTAGGGCTTATAATGCGCGTCCACTGTCCGAGAGGCGGTGTAGTGAAGGTGGCGATTAAGTTGAAAAAACTTAAGCAAAGTCTTGCACTTGAGAGGGTTAGGCAGTAGAATATGCGCCCTCGAGTTCGGTAAGCGGCAACGCTGATTGGGTTCGAAACGTTCTTTAACAAGTTAATAAGATAATCTGTGTGGGTATTTGCGGAAAAGTTTGCAAGATAAACTTGACGTAAATATCAACTGTCAAAATTTGAGTAGTCGAAAGATTGCGAAGAAATTGTAATGAAGATGTTAGCGTCGAGCATGATTGATACCCATAAGGTATTCATAATTGAACTGAAGAGTTTGATCATGGCTCAGATTGAACGCTGGCGGTATGCTTAA
>DRNA01000182.1 GCA_011322365.1 Aeromonadales bacterium
AAAAAATAAAATAAGCAGTACTATAAGGCGAAAAAATAGCATTAGAAATCCTTTTTCTCTGAACCAGCTCATAAAAGTATAGCATGATAAAATTTAATGAGTGATAAAAAAGGCCAACAAGGTTGGCCTTCAGAGATAGTTAGTTTGAGGATTTCAGGCTTATAATACGCCGCGTCGTTCCTGATCTCTTTCGATGGATTGGAAAAGTGCGGTAAAGTTTCCTTCTCCAAAACCCAGATTATTTTCCCTCTGAATAATTTCAATAAAAATGGGTCCGAATAGATTTTTTGTGAAAATCTGCAATAGGTAACCATCTTTATTGCCATCAACCAGAACCTGATGGTGACGAATTTTCTCACGATCTTCAGTAACTTGTGGTACACGATCATAGATAGTATCGTAATATTCAGGAATGATATCCAGAGTTTGAATTGATGAACCTTCCATCGCATCCAGTGAAGCGATAATATCATTGGTTAAAAATGCAAGGTGCTGAACACCAGGGCCATTATATTCATTCAGGTATTCATCAATCTGATTATTTTCATTGCCTTCTTTGCCTTCGTTAATGGGTATGCAGAAGCTACCATCTGGAGAGCGCAATGCATAGGAAACCAGCCCGGATTTAGCACCACTGATATCAAAGTATCTGACTTCATAGAAGCCAAAAATATCTTTATAAAAATTGGCCCATTGTTCCATAGTACCTTTAAAAACATTGTTGGTAAGATGATCTACTACCAGAAAACCTTTATCGGGGATGATTTCAGGCGCTTCGAGATCAACAAAATCATCTTCAAAAATTGAACCTTTATCAGCAAATTTATCAATAAAATAAATCAGGCTGTCACCAATGCCAAAAATGGCAGGGTAAGGTAGATCTTTATTGTTTTCGGCAACGGGTTTTGCACCTCGCTTTACAGATTCCTCAAAGGCAAAGTTTGCATCATCCACACGCCAGCCCATTGAACAGATAGCTGGCCCATGGGATTTGGCAAAATCTTTGGAAAATCCCTGTTTATTATTGTTTAGTAAAAAATGAATATCATTTTGATTGTAATAATCAATGTTACTATTTTTATGTTTTTTTAATTTTGAAAAGCCAAAATCCTGAAAAATTTTATGCATATAGTCAGAATCTGGCGTAGCAAATTCGGTAAACTCAATACCGCGCAAGCCTAAGGGGTTTTGTATATCAGTCATAATAATTTCCTGTTTTCGTCAAGGTTTAGTCTTCAAGCCAGGACTGGTTATAATCTTTGTCCATACATTTTTTAAAATTATCAGTTAATTTAAGTGGCGCAAAGGTATCCACCATAACCGCATATTCGAAGGTTTCTTTGGTACCGATGGAAGCTTCTGTCTTACCTGGCTGTGGGCCATGGGGAACACCTTTGGGGTGTAAGGTCAGTGAGCCTGCTTCAATTCCTGTGCGGCTCATAAAATCGCCATCAACATAATAAAGCACTTCATCACTATCAATGTTTGAATGATAGTAAGGAGCAGGAATTGATTCGGGGTGGAAGTCGAACAGGCGTGGTACAAAATTACACATAACAAAATTATTGGCAGTAAAGACCAGATGGATAGTAGGAGGCAGGTGTATTTTACCTACGATAGGTGCAAAATCCTGGATATTAAATGCCCAGGGATAAACTGCACCATCCCAACCAACCAGATCAAAGGGATGCCATTGTAAAATGGTTTTCTGGTAACGATCACCGTATTTAATGACCAGTGGAAATTCTCCTTTTTCAACAATGGCAGGCTGTAATTCCGGGCAGCGGATATCACGCTCACAGTAGGGTGCCGTTTCTAACATCTGTCCGGTTTCTGTTCGATAATTTTTAGGAATGGTGACCATGGAAAAGGATTCCACTACGAACAGGCGAACATTATCATATTGTGTGAATTTTAATTGATAAGTGGTGCCTTTGGGGATTATCAGATAATCCCATTTTTTTATTTCAAGTGTGCCATATTCTGAATATAAGGTGCCTTCACCTTCATGTACAAAAATGACTTCATCCGCATAGGCGTTACGATAAAATTCATTCGTCTCCTCAGTTACTTTGGCGGTGTAGATGGCAACATCGGCATTATAGGTCTGTTTTTTTCTGGCAGTAAAAAAGTTGCCTTTACCATCTGAGCGTTTGGTATCAATTTTATAATTAACCAACAGTTCAGGATCCCAGGGTGTGCCATGAGTAACGGTATAAGGCTCTACTCTTACCACTTTGCTTGGCATATTGTGATGATACTTATTGGAATAGATATTTGAAAATCCGTGAGTAGAAAAGAGTTCTTCACGATACAGTTCACCATTTTCCTTTTTGAAAGTAATGTGTCTTTTGTCCGGAATTTCCCCGCGTTCAATATAAAAGGGCATAACCAACCTCAGAGATTAAATTTCTGTTGATAACTAGCATACCTGTAATCATGTTCAATAAAAAGAATGGAAAATGGATAAACATTATCTAAAAAATAGATTAAAATAGCGTTTTAGCTGAGGTAAGCCAATGAAACTCGATATAGAAAGTTTTCAGGTATTGGATGTGATTGTGAAAACCGGCAGTTTTGCTCGCGCAGCAGAAAAGTTGCATAAAGCGCAATCTGCCATCAGTTATCAGATCAGGAAATTAGAAAAACAATTAGGCATTGAAGTGTTTAACCGTGAAAAATACCGTGCAGAACTGACTCCGGCTGGAAGAGTGATCCTGAATGAAGGCCGACGATTACTTAATCAGGTTAAACATATCGGTCAGTTAGCAGAACGCTATGGAGAAGGCTGGGAGCCCAGCCTTGAGGTTGTGATTGATGGAGCACTACCGATGGATCCGGTAATGAAAACCCTGAAAATTATGACCGAACGTGATATTCCGACCAAAATCAAACTTAAAGTAGAATTCTTAAGCGGCGTACAACAACGTTTTATTAAGGATGAAGCTGATCTGATGATGGTAAAAGATTTCGTCGCATCTCCAGGTCTGATCTCAGAAGCATTGCCGCAGATTGAAAATATACTGGTAGTAAGTCCAGAGCATCCTTTAAGCCAGGAACAACATATCAGCAGGGATAGATTACAACAATTTGTTGAGCTGACGGTGAATGATTCATCGGCTATTTTTAATGATTACCAACGCCCTGATTACCAGGATGCCCACCAGTTTGGTGGTGATAGAGTATTTTACCTCAGTGGTTTCATTTATAAAAAACATGCCTTATTAATGGGATTGGGTTTTGGCTGGATGCCAGAGTTTCTTATATCTGAAGAGTTACATTCCGGAAATCTGGTCAGGGTAGACTACGAAGGGGGCTCTCAGTATCAATTTACTCCAAGGTTGGTAAGCACTGACTTCAGACCGTTAGGAAAGGCAGGCGAATTATTTAAAAACCTGGTGATTAAGGCTTATCATAAGGCGGCATCCCTCGCAGAAAGAGAAAGGATCCAGTCTTAAAGGTAATAAATTTTGACTGGGGTAAATATAGAAAAAATAGACACTCTAGACAAATTTTGCATTAGTTGTCATAGAAGGGTTATGCTAGAGCCGATTTAATCTCAGTTTTGGCTTCCTTCTACAAAGAATTGAAGTTACTTATTTACACCAGAAGTTTTATCGACAGGTAGCAATATCATGAATAATCTAATAAAAATAATATCTTTCGGCATACTCTTGTTAGTTTCACCTTTTAGTTTTGCTCAACAAACACTTATCCATGCCGGTGGTTTGATTGATGGCATTCACAACAAGCTTTTGAGAGAGCGTTCCATTATTGTTGATGATGGGAAAATAGTGGCAGTGGAAAAGGGTTTTTTACCTTTAAAAAAGGATCAGAATTACATCAACCTGAAAGATAAAACCGTTATGCCCGGCCTGATGGATATGCACGTACATCTATCAGGTCAGTTTAGTCGAAAGTCGTATAGTGAAGGCTTTTTTATGAATGATGCCGATATGGCCTATCGCTCCACGGTTTTTGCCAGGCGTACAATACGAGCGGGTTTTACTACGGTGAGAGATCTCGGTGATCAAGATGGCGTGATCATTTCATTAAGGAAAGCCATTGCTAAAGGCTGGGTGGAAGGGCCAAGAATTTTCGCGGCAGGTAAAGCGATAGCAACTACAGGTGGTCACGCCGATCCAACGAATAATCTTAATCAAAAATTAATGGGGAATCCTGGACCTAAAGATGGAGTGATTAATGGACCCTATGAGGCAAGAAAGGCAGTCAGGCAGCGCTACAAGGAAGGTTCGGATGTTATTAAGATAACCGGTACCGGTGGCGTGCTCAGCATGGCAAAAAGTGGTCAGAATCCACAGTTTAAAATGGATGAATTGAAGGAGATTGTTGAGACTGCAAAGGATTACGGCATGACGGTTGCGGTGCATGCGCATGGCAAAGAAGGCATGAAACGAGCAGTTATTGCCGGTGTTGATTCCATAGAGCATGGTACCTATATGGATTCTGAGGTGATGAAGCTGATGAAAAAACACCATACCTGGTATGTACCAACGATTATGGCCGGTAAATGGGTGGCTGAAAAATCCAGAGTTGATGGCTTTTTCCCGGAAATGGTCAGACCGAAAGCTGCTGCAATTGGTCCATTAATTCAACAAACTTTCGCTAACGCTTATAAATCCGGTGTTGCCATTGCATTTGGTACTGATTCAGGAGTTTCGGCACATGGCGATAATGCCGATGAATTTATTTATATGGTAGAAGCGGGCATGCCGCCAATGGATGCAATAAAAGCGGCCACCATGAATGCGGCAAAATTATTAAAACAGGATAAATTTCTGGGTTCGATTTCAGTGGGAAAAATTGCAGATATCATTGCAGTGAGCGGTAATCCACTTGAAGATATTTCAGCGATGAAACAGGTCTCTTTTGTGATGAAACAGGGTACGGTTTTCAAATAGAAGTACATAACATTTAAAGGATATTACTTTATTAAAATGGAACAACGCATTAGTAGTTTTCTGGCAAAATACGGTACAACGGAATATGCATTCCAGTTGCTGGCTTTGTTGGCTTCCATATTAATTGGTTGGAGTATTGCCCGTCTTTATGAATCCTGGTTTTTAAAAAACAAACAAACAAAAGATACTCTCAATCGCATACATTTAAGAAAACTGCAAGGCTTTAGAACGATTAGAAGAATCGTTTTTCCTTTAACCACCGCACTATTAATTTTTGTTAGTTCCCATATTTTATCTTTGCTTAAATTACCCCGTGAGGTTCTTGATATTTTGATGCCGCTGTTTCTGGCAATGGCAGCAGTAAGAGTTCTGGTTTATTTTATGCGGGCGGCCTTGCCGGGAGCGCGGTGGTTATCAACGGGAGAAAGCCTGATTTCAACGTTGATCTGGGTTACCTTTGCGCTTTATTCGATTGGTTGGTTGCCTTTTGTAGTGGATACCTTAGACGCAATAGGTGTATCAATTGGCGATAACAAAAGATTAAGTTTACTCGGCTTGATTCAGTTAAGTTTGATGTTGGCGTTGTTATTATTAATTGCCATGTGGTTGTCACGGCAAGTGGAAAAACGTCTGAGAAAATCAACCGTTCTGGATATTTCCATGCGGGTCGCAGTGAGTAAAATTTTTAAGTTCACCATTATTACAGTGGCTTTGCTATCAGCATTGTCCAGTGTAGGTATTGATTTTACAGCGCTGACCGTTTTCGGTGGTGCATTGGGTGTTGGTTTAGGTTTTGGATTGCAACGTATTGCCAGTAACTTTGTATCCGGCTTTATTTTATTGTTTGATCGCTCCATAAAGCCCGGCGATGTGATTTCGGTCGGGCAAAATTTTGGTTGGGTGGAGGAGTTGAATGCTCGATATATTGTGGTAAGAAATCGTGAAGGTGTAGAAACTCTGATCCCTAACGAAAATCTGGTGACAACTGAAGTGATCAACTGGAGTTTTAATGATAAAAAAGTACGCTTAAAAATTCCAGTTCAGATCAGTTATGAAGATGATCCTGAACAGGCGATGGAAATCATGCGACAGGCAGCTGTACAAAGTGATCGGGTATTAGCATTTCCACGGCCAGTTTGCCGTTTAATGGAATTTGGTAATTATGGCATTAATCTGGAACTACGCGTTTGGATATCCGATCCTCAAAATGGAGTGGCCAATGTGCGCTCAGATATTAATTTAGCTATCTGGAAAGCCTTTAAAGAAGAAGGAATTACTATTCCCTACCCTCATCAGGATATCCATTTTACTAACCCGCTCCAGATTAACTCAATAGACCCTGAATCAAACTAGAATCACTTAATTTTCGTCAAATTGACTAACAAACAAGCTAAGAAAAAGTATTAACGGTTATATCTACTTGAAAAATAGCGGTATTATTTATGGCATAACCTTTGCTATCTGTTAATGTTGTTCTAAATAATGATAATCAGGAGACAATGATGAAAATTAATAATAGTGTTATGCAGGGATTAAAAATTTCAATTTTAACTCTGGCAATGTCAGGTGGTATTGTGGCTGCCAAAGAGGAAGCTAAATCCTATGATACGGTGAATAAGGATATTGTGGTCACAGTTGGTGAAAAAGCAGGAGAGATAAATACGGTTAATGGGGAGATTGAGATTAGGAAAATGGCAGTAGTGGGTAGTATCGATACGGTTAATGGTGATATTTCATTAGCAGAAAAGGTAACGGCAAAAGGGATTGATAGTGTCAATGGTGATGTGGAAGCAAGCAATAACGTTACCATTGAGAAAAATATTGCCACAGTAAATGGAGAAGTAACCTTTGAGGAAGGTTCAAAGATTAAAGGAAACATCAATAGTGTCAATGGAGATATTGAACTTGATGGAGTCAGTATGAATGGCAATATTGAAGTGGTTAACAGTGATGTTATTTTGAAAAAAGGTACGGTTATTGATGGTGATTTAATCGTTAAAAAAAATAAAGGCAGTTCATCATTTTTTGGACTTTTTTCAGATTCATCTGGAAGTAAGCCAAAAATAAAAATAGGGGATAATGTAGTAATAAAAGGGCAGATAATATTATATCGAAAAGTAAAATTAGATGTCTCTGATAGCGCTAAAATCCCTGAGATTGATTATCGTTATAAGAAATAAATTAAGATTTAAGATAGTGTGTCACTTCAATACGACTACCTTTAAAAAGAACTTGTTGATTTTTTTTGTTTAACTGGTAGTCGTACATTTTATCGTAGTAATCCTGTAAAAGGGGTTTTATCCAGTTTTCGTGTTGGCTTAGATCATTGTTTTTTTCCTGGTTCAAAAAGGCCAGCTGCATTTCTTTAGCAATTTTTAACGCAAGAACTCCACCGAGACGTTTGGATATTTTGTCAATGCTACCCAGCATATAGTGGCAATAATTCGACCAGCCATTATCGATATCTTCATCAAGATACATCTGAGAGAGCTGGGTAACATATTCTTCGATGACTACCTGAATTCGACTTTCAATAGATTCTTCAACCAGTACTGACGGGGATGTTGACATTTTATTTTTAAAATTAACTGGAAGGGCATTCCTTCCAATTAACCGAGATTCATCTTCAATGGCAAAAATAGTATCAGTTGCTGGAAATTGTTGACATTTTTTTAAAATATCAATAGCCAGATTATTTTCGAAATTAATTTGAGAAGGTTGGGCACTCGGAAACTGTCCAAATGCAGAGCCTCTGTGGTTGGCATATTTTTCCAGATCAAGAGAGTGGTCTACAGCATGGATAACACGAGTTTTTCCGGTGCCAGTTCGTCCAGCGACAATAACCATATTTTTTTCCAATTGAAACTGATCAATTTGTTGCAGCAGAAAGTTCCTCATGGCTTTATATCCACCAGCTATTCTGGGGTAATTGATGCCGGTATCAGCCAGCCATTGTTGTGTTAAAGCCGATCGCATGCCCCCTCTAAAACAATACAATGCCCCTTTTGGATTTTGTTGACAAAAATTGCTCCAGGCTAAAACTCTATGTAGTTTAATGTCGCCTTTCACCAGTTGGTGTCCTAAAGAAACTGCGGCATCCTGGCCTCTTTGTTTATAACATCGCCCAACTTTGTCTCTTTCAGCATCATTTAAGATCGGAATATTCACCGCTGCAGGAAAACTGCCTTTTTTAAATTCTACTTCGGCGCGGACATCCAGAAGTGGAGTATCCTTTAAAAATAAAGATTTGAATTCTGAGGGCTGAATTAGCGTCAAAATAAGTTCCAAAAAAATGTGATGAGTAAAGACTGGGCGCCCAAGGGTTACATCTTACCAAGTTCTGCTAAAGAAGTCAGTGTACCCTTGCCTACAATAAAATGGTCAAGTAGACGAATATCAACCAGAGCCAGGGCATTTTTAATACGCTCGGTAATATGGCAGTCGGCAGCACTGGGTTCTGCAATACCGGATGGATGGTTATGAGCGATAATTAATGCGGCTGCATTATGCTGCAGTGCATTTTTTACTACCACTCTGGGATAGACCGAGGCGGCGTCTATGGTGCCACGAAATAATTTTTCAAAGTGCAGGGGTTGGTGTCGATTATTCAGGTATAACACTGCAAATATTTCTTCGTCATGGTGTTGTAACCGTGACTGTAGAAAATCACGGGTGGCCTGTGGTGAGCTAAGAGGTTCGGTTTTTTTTAAGTTGTCATAAAAGCAGCGTGAAGCCATTTCCATAACCGCCTGTAACTGTGCATATTTTGCCGATCCAAGGCCATGACCCTGACAAAAATCCTCTCTTTTTGATGTTAATAGAGCTGCCAGAGAACCGAAGTGTTTGAGTAGTGAGCGTGAAAGTGCGACCGCGGATTGACCCTTTACCCCTGTTCGCAAAAAAATAGCGAGTAATTCGGCGTCACTCAGGCTTTTGGCCCCCTGAGCTAACAGTCGTTCGCGGGGTCTTTCCTGTTCAGGCCAGTGCTTTATTGACATATTGTCCTCCATGACAAAATTAAAAGAGTTAATAATAATCTGCTGGTCACTCTCACCGTGACATAAAAAGTTATTCTTCGATTAAATTATAACGACAGCTTGCGCCAGCTGGTATATATTATTATGAATACATGCAATCAAATATTAGAGAAAGACCAGGTAGAAAGTAAGCGATGTCTCAAAATATTCAACAAAACGACAGTTCTCTCTATGGTAAACAGATAATTTTAGGCATTACCGGTGGCATCGCCGCCTATAAAAGTGCGGATTTATTGCGGCGTTTAATAAAAGCAGGTGCCACCGTTCAGGTAGTGATGACAAAGGGTGCTCAGGCTTTTTTAACACCGTTGACGTTTCAGGCGTTATCTGGATTAGCCGTAAGAACCGATCTGCTAGATACTGAATCAGAAGCTGCCATGGGGCATATTGAACTGGCGAAATGGGCTGATCTGGTGCTGATTGCACCCTGTAGCGCCGATTTTATGGCAAAACTTGCCAATGGCCTTGCTGACGATTTGTTAAGCACCTTATGTCTGGCGACGGATGCCCCTGTGGCTATTGCTCCGGCTATGAATCAGCAGATGTATAAAACAGCAGTAACACAGCAAAATTTACTGCGGTTAAATCAACAGCAGCGACTTATCTGGGGGCCTGCATCAGGGGTGCAGGCCTGTGGGGACCAGGGTCCGGGTCGTATGGAAGAACCCGAGATTTTGTTTGCACGGGTTGCTCATCAATTTAAACTGACGAATACTTTGCAGGGAATTAATGTCTTACTCACAGCAGGGCCGACACAGGAAGCTATTGATCCGGTACGCTATATTGGAAATCGCAGTTCAGGAAAAATGGGTTATGCTCTGGCCGAGGCACTCCAGGAAGCAGGAGCTAATGTTTGTTTGATTTCCGGGCCGGTTAATCTTCCCAGTCCAGTGGCAGATTGTGTAAAAGTGCAGACAGCAGACGAAATGTATCAGCAGGTATTTGCTCGAATAGCTGAGCAGGATATTTTTATCGGTTGTGCTGCGGTAGCTGACTATAAAGTAAAGGAAATCGCCACCCAAAAAATTAAAAAAAATGATAAACAGTTAGCACTTACTTTGATAAAAAACCCTGATATTATATCAGAAGTGGCAACTTTTGAAAATCGACCTACACTAGTAGTAGGTTTCGCAGCAGAAACGGAAAATTTGCTGGATAATGCATCCGCTAAACTGCTACGAAAAAATCTGGATTTGATATGTGCTAATGATGTAGGTTCGCTAACAACCGGTTTTGCTAGTGATCAGAATAAGATTTTGTTACTCATGCGTTCATCTGAGGAGCACATTGAGAGTGAACAGCTCCCATTAGCATCAAAAAAAGAGCTTTCAAAACAAATAGTTAACATAATTGCACAGAGATATAATCAAAAAAAATCTAAATAAAGCAATATATTCGACTACTTAAAAAATATTTA
>DRNA01000183.1 GCA_011322365.1 Aeromonadales bacterium
AATAAGAGATAATTAGGACCAACTATTGAGGTGTCATTATGAGTAAGAAACGTCAGTATAATCACTATACAAAAGAGTTTAAAGAAGAGGCTGTAGCACTGGTCAGGGAGCAAGGTTATAGTGTGCCTGAAGCAGCGAAATCACTCACATATGGGTAAAACGTGCTCAGGTACATTGCTTTTAAGGTTATCGAGAACTTTTATAATTGAAGCACCGTCGTCAGCAAAGTCAAAAAAATGGTCAACACTAACTTTATTATTGGCTACAGGTATTTTTTTTTTGACTCCTACTGTAAACCGGGTCATTGAACGTTATGGCACTTATCTCATGGGTAAAGCGTAAGTAGTCCGGTGGGATTCTGGCATTGAATTTTTTTTCTATGTTTTCGATGTTCTTATTCACAGTAGTATTGGTTGAATCCCGGTCTTTTCGGGCTTTGACATTAAGTTTAGTTCCTCCAAGTGAATCTAAAATGGTCGAGAAATTATCATTTGGTTGCATAAGTTAGTTGCCTCTTAAAATAGATGCGCCACCGGTATGTGGAAAATGATCATGTAAGGTTTTATTTATAAGTTGAATGGTTTTTCCTTCCGCATGATGGTGAGGGGTCAGACCTTCCTTTGCGGGCCATTCTTTCACTTCTTTTTGAGATTTAAACCCCTATTCTTCTTTCATTTTCGAACACATTTGGGATTGCCTGTCCATATCGGCTTTCATATCAGCTTTTAACCTTTCGTCAGATTACGTCATGAAGTTATGGATTCAGGTAAAAGATATTGAACATGTGGAGTGTAAATCTTGACCACCGGGATAAGGAAAGAGACGGAAATAGTCCAACTTTTGAGCATCTAACTCAATTACTCTACAAAGATACCTATCTTTCTAGTTGTTTCCACAGCTATGAGTTTGTGCATGAGCATTAAATCTTAATCAGGAAGTCATTGAAATTCCAAGCTAAAAGTCTTTGTGGCATGGATGCCACAATGAAGCCTACATGGATGTATTCACGGCGTCTTTTAGCTTGGAATCTCAATGATTACCAACCCAATATCCTAAAGGTGCTACCTTTAACGTTCTACTAATTACTGATGGGCAATCGTTCAATATCGGCATGCTTCTTCAACCAGATCTGGAAGGCTCTGTCTTCCGCTGAAGCTTTTTCTCTGCTGATAACTTCGGATTGTTGCTTTTTCTGCTCGGCTGTGGATCTTGCCGGATCCGCATTTATCACTTTATCCAGTTCTACTACCTCAAAACCCGTGAACGTTGCTGTTTTAGCAAACACCGGTTTGCCTTCCGCAGGTTTTGCCATTTTGAAAATAAAGTCTGTGAGTTGGGGTGAAAGAGTTTTATCATTTCTTCCCAGATTTTCAAATATTTCCCATTTCGCTTTCAATTGTTCAGGCAGAGCGGTAAGTGCCTTTTCCGGTGTTTCACCTGAGGATAACGCATCTAACACCTTGCCACTTAAAATTTCGGCTCTATCCCGTGCTTCTTTACGTCTCAAGCGTTGTTCAACCTGCATTCTGACTTCATCGAAGGTTTTGGTTCTGGCTGGTAATACTTGTTTAATTCGCAGTACTACGGCATGTTCTTCACCCAGGGGGATGACTTCTGAATTGTAACCATTGACCATAACATTATCTGAAAAAGCCGCTTCTACAACCGCCTGGTTTGCAAAAACACCTTTACCTCCGGTTTTAGCAAAGGGGGCAGAGGTTTTAATTTCCAGTTCGGTAGATGCAGCTA
>DRNA01000184.1 GCA_011322365.1 Aeromonadales bacterium
ATAAAACGATCAGATTCCATAAAACGTTTTGCATCAATAACCGCTAATAATTCATCATAAAATTTTGCTGATTTTTCGAAATCATTCGTGCCCAGTGTGACATATCCAATCATAATTTTCTCCGCTATTGTTTAAAAGTTATACCCTAACATGAATAGATAGCTATTGCAGAAATCCCTGTTCTAGGTATGTGGACCAGCCTGTACAATGGCATCACTCACATCAAACTTTTTGAAATTTTCAACAAATTGCGCACAAAGATCGTTTAACTGTGATTCATATTGCGTTTTATCGGACCAGGTATTTGCTGGTTGCAAAACGGTGCTGTCAACTCCATCCACATGAACAGGCACATCAAGATTAATACCATCAATATGAACCGTTTCGGTGCCCACTAATGCCCCGGACTGAATGGCAGATATGATGCTACGAGTTACCGGAATTTTAAATCGCTTACCGCCGGTGGCGTAAGAACCACCGGTCCAGCCAGTATTGACCAGATAGACATGAGCATCATTTGCTTCTATACGCTTCATTAAAAGCTCGGCATACACACCGGCCGGGCGAGGGAAAAAAGGAGCACCAAAGCAGGTAGAAAAGGTGGATTTAATACCGGAACCCGAACCCATTTCGGTAGAGCCTACCAATGCGGTATAACCACTTAAAAAATGATAGGCAGCAGCTTCTTTTGAAAGAATGGAAACAGGTGGTAGAACACCAGTTAAATCGCAGGTTAAAAAGATCACTACATTGGGTTCACCGGCTCGATTTTCATCTACACGTAATTCAATATGTTCACGGGGATAAGCGGCTCTGGAATTTTGCGTTAATGACACATCACTGTAATCAGGTACTTTATCATCACCCGTTAAGACTACGTTCTCAATAATGGTACCGTGCTTAATGGCGTGCCAGATTACCGGTTCATTTTCTTCACTTAAATCGATACATTTAGCATAACAGCCACCTTCAATATTAAATACGGTTCCCACACCCCAACCGTGTTCGTCGTCACCAATAAGATAACGAGAAGGATCAGCAGATAAGGTGGTTTTACCCGTACCTGATAGACCAAAAAATAGTGAGACTTCACCTTCATCACTGGCATTAGCGGCGCAATGCATGGGTAACACATCTTCAGCCGGCAACAAAAAGTTCTGTACTGAAAACATGGCTTTTTTCATTTCACCGGCGTACTTCATACCTGCCAGTAATACCTTGCGTTGTTTAAAGTTGATCATCACACAACCATCGCTGTGCGTGCCATCTCTTTCAGGAATGCATTTAAAATTTGCCGCATTGATAATCTGCCAGACGGGTTTTTCTAATGGATTAAAACTATCAGGTCGGACAAACAGATTTCTGGCAAACATATTTTGCCAGGCTGTTTCCGTTGAAACGTGTAAAGGCAGATAGTATTCAGGATCAGCTCCCACATGGAGATCGGCAGTAAAGTACTCATCCTGTTCATTGAGATAATTTTTTACCCTGTCCCACAGAGCATCAAATTTATCTTCTTCAATCGGGCGATTGATAGAGCCCCAGTCAATTTCGGTTTCGGTCGTTTCTTCCTGTACAATAAAGCGATCTAAGGGAGAGCGCCCTGTACGAACACCAGTGGTTACGGATAACGCACCATTTTGTGCGAGTTCCCCTTCATTCCTTGAGAGTGCTTTTTCAATCAAGGATTGTATATTTAAGTTGTGGTGGCTAGTCACCTGTTCCATAGTTCCCCCGGGAAATTAAAATTACAGCATTAAGGATGAGCATGTTTTAAAGCACTGGATATGGTCGCACATTGTAAATTAGCTTATGGTAATGTCCAAACAATATCTTATTTTTTTGACTGTTTCTTTTTATGATATTTGATATTGCGCTCTTTTTTGAGTTTCTGTCGATCAGACAGGACATTTTTCTTCCCTTTAAAAGGATTATCACCGGATTTAAATTCAAAACGGACCGGCGTGCCCACCAGTTTCAGCTTATCACGAAAGAAATTACTCAGATATCGCTGGTAGGTTAAAGGCAGCGAGGCAGTTTGATTACCATGGATAATAATCCAGGGAGGATTGTGTCCACCAGCATGTGCCATTCTCAATTTGATTCGACGTCCATGAACCAGAGGTGGCTGATGCTTATGTTGCGCTTCTATTAGCCAGTCAGTAAGTTTACCCGTTGTCATTTTAATATGGGCGGAGCGATAGGCTTTAACTACCGAATTAAAGAGATCCCCCACCCCGGTACCATGAAGCGCTGAGATAAAATGCGTTTTAGCAAAATCTACAAATTGTAAACGACGCTTCAGAGTTTCTTTTACCTCATCCTTCACATCTTTATCCAGACCATCCCATTTGTTAATGGCAATTACCAGCGAACGACCACTGTCAATAACAAAACCCAACAGACTCATATCCTGATCAGAAACCCCTTCTCTGGCATCAATCACCATAATCACTACATGAGCACTTTCAATGGCCTGTAAGGTCTTGACCACAGAAAATTTTTCAACCGCTTCTTTAATTTTACCCCGCTTTCTAACGCCAGCGGTGTCGATTAAGGTATATTTCTGCCCCCGCCGTTCCATGTCAATATAGATACTGTCTCTTGTGGTCCCAGGTAAATCAAATACTACCACCCGTTCTTCACCCAACATACGATTAACCAATGTAGATTTTCCCACATTGGGACGACCAATAATGGCCATTTTGATGGGCTCATCAGCTGAGGGGAGTTGAAACTTTGGCTTTGATTTTTCTGGTTTGCCGTCCGGGGCTTCGACTTCCTGTTCTATGGGTGCTTTTATTTCTGCATCAGCAGGGATTTCTGTTTCAGATCGTTGCTGTTGTATTTTTTCAAAGGTTTGTGCCAGCAATTTTAGCACGCCACGATTTTGGGTGGCAGCTATCGGGTAAGGTTCCCCAAACCCCAGATCAAAAAATTCATTGACCACCAGCTCAGAATTAATGCCATCAGTTTTATTCACCACCAGCAAAGCCGTTTTTTCCATGGCCCGTAACTGTTTTACAATGGCGTGATCCCCGGAAGTTATGCCTTCTTTGGCACTGGTCAGGAACAGGACAACATCCGCTTCCTCTGCAGCCTGTAGGGATTGCTCGGCCATTTTGCCGTCAACTCCGACTTCATCTCCGGAAATTCCGCCGGTATCAATAACAATATAAGGTTGACCTTCAAAGGTAGCATGGCCGTATTGTCGGTCACGAGTCAGGCCCGGTAAATTAGCCACCAGTGCATCACGACTTTTAGTCATTCGATTAAAAAGCGTCGATTTACCTACGTTGGGCCTGCCTACTAAGGCGATGACTGGTAGCAAATTCATCATGATAAGTTATTCTCTTCTCCAGGTGTACTTTCAGCAATGGGAAACCCTGGAACAGGAACTCTAGAGAGGGGAAGCCATTTCATGTCTATTTTTTCGGTCATTTGAGGCAAATAGTTATTCATATTTCACAATCATAAACGGAAACCCTGTCAAAAAACTGTTCTACAACAGGTCTCCTGTGCTCAGACAGGCCTCGGATTACCTCAATTATTGGTAAGTAGTTTCCGGGATTTTTACCATCATCAAATCACCATCTCGCCCCTGGATTGCCAGGTAACGACCTTTGACCACCGGATTCCCGCTGATACCTGAACTTGTCAGATGCTGGCGTTTCACAAAATGCCCGTCTTTAACTGACATCCAGTGAATATAGCCTTCAAAATCAGTTACAACCACATAATCTCCCGCAACCACAGGTGCGGATAATTTTCGATTGAGCAAACTTTTTTGAGTCCAGAAGGTGGCGCCACCGTTAATTGATAATGCTTTAACCTCGTCATCAGCAGTAGTGATATATAACCTCAGACCGTCGGTACTGATATTCTGAAAAGATGACATTTCTCTCTGCCAGTTCACCTGACCGGTTCGAACATTAATCGATGCAATATTACCATTATAGGTCACTGCATAGAGGCTATCACCTACCAACAGGGGCTTGGCATCCATATCAACAATTCTTTCCAATTCAGAGCGACCGGCAGATTGAGCAATTCGTTTTTCCCAGATGGGCTTACCATTTTCCAATAAGAATAGCGCCACTTTACCATTATCAAAACCGGCAACTACGGCGCCTCTTGAGATAATCGGAGAGCTGGTGCCTCTGAGGGTTAAAATAGGCACATTACGGTCAAAAAACCACTTTCTTTCACCCGATTTAGCATCCAGACCAAAGAGTTTTCCATCCACCGTACGCACAACTACAAAACCTTCACCAATCGCTGCAGGAGAAAGAATCTCACTGGAAACCAGATTTCGCCAAAGCTCTTTACCGGTTTTCGCATCAAGCGCAATCACTTCGCCTTCTTCAGAACCCACCACAACAATATTGCTGGCAGCAGCAACACCCGACTCAATAAAGGCACCAGTTTCGGTAGACCATATTTTTTTCCCTGTTTCTATGGCTCGGGCTTCAACAATACCAGAGCTGCCAACTACATAGACTTTATCGTAAGCAATAGCAGGCTGTATTCTACTAAAAGCACCTTTAATCGAAGCAGAAGTGCCGACACTCCAGAGAGGTTTTATTTTTAACGTAGTCTCAAAATCCGGCAAAGGTGATGGTAATAATGAAGCATCTTCATCATCAACACTGGAGCATGAACTCAACAACAGCCCCATAACCAACAACCCCAAAGTGAAAATTCTTGTATAAAACAGCCTCATCCTTTTTCAACCTCAGTTTCAGTCTCAAGCGGAGTCTGTTGTTTATCTTCAGTGGATTTTTCAGTTCTGGACGATGACTTTTCCTTATCCTCCATAACTCTTGAGACAGTCAGATCATCGATTTTCATTTGTAATTCTTTATCCTGGCCGTTGCCTTTAAAATTTTCCTGAGCAATCAGATAAGCCTGTCTGGCTTTTTCATTTTGTCCCAGAGCCAGCAACGCATCCCCTCTGATATCTGAAAACAGGTATTTGAATGCGTCGGTTTCCTTATTTAATAAATCCAGCGCCTGCTGAGGTTTGTTTTGGGTGATATAAATTCGGGCCAGACGAATTCTGGCAATATTCTCTACCACTTCATTTGCTGCTTTTTTAACCACATGATTGAGTGCCGAGGCTGCCGCATCAAAATTGTTTTCCGCAACAGCTTTTTTTGCCAGTTTAAATTGAAGGAAATCATAATACACATTCGCATCATTTCTTGTAGCAAAAGCATCCAGTTGAGATTCCAGTTCCGAAACCGAGGCTTTGTCGATTAACGGTAAGATGGCTTCATACTCTGCAGATGCCAGCGCATGCTGTTTTAATGTTCTATCTTTCCAGTAATCCCATCCCTTGAGCCCGGCCAGCCCCAGGATAA
>DRNA01000185.1 GCA_011322365.1 Aeromonadales bacterium
CTGCCCATGTTGCTCCATGTCAATCATCCCACTTTACCGGGTTATCAAACTCAAAAAACACCCTGTGCCATCTCAGATTTTTCACCCACAAAAATTCAGATAACCGCTGCCAAACGTATTTCAAAAAGTTTCAGTTATGAAAAAAAAGCACGTATGCGCCGCGACATTATTTCGGTATTTATGATGGGCTCTATGGGGACTCTTGGCCAGAGTCAGGAGAGTGATCTGGATATCTGGGTGATCCATCGAGAAAATATAAAGGAAAAAGCCTTACAGGAATTACAGAAAAAATTAACATCTATTGAACAATGGGCAAATGATCTTCAGGTGAAGTTACATTTTTTTCTTATGGCCCCCGATTATTTCAGACACGAAAATCCACAGGGCATTGATAGTGAAAATTGTGGTACCAGCCAGCATTATCTGTTGCTGGATGAATTTTATCGTACCGCATTACTACTGGCCGGTCGTTACCCTCTCTGGTGGCTGGTGCCACCGGAATATGAAAAGCATTATAATGTTTTTGTGGGTAATTTAATCCATAAACGCTTTCTAAGAAATGCCGATTACATCGATTTAGGTGGTGTTGCCACATTGCCCATGGGTGAATATTTTGGAGCAGCTTTATGGCATCTGAACAAAGCTATCGACTCACCGTATAAATCAACGCTCAAAATGTTGCTCATGGAATCCTATGCGGCAAGCTATCCTGATGTTGAGCCAGTGTGTCACCAGTTTAAAGAGAATGTCTATGCCGGAAATGTTAATGATGCAGATATTGACCCTTATATTTTAATTTTTCGTCGTATTGAAAAATACCTGGAATCAAAACAGAATCAACATCGTATGGAATGGGTTCGTCGTTGCCTGTATCTTAAAACCCGAGAAAGACTCAGTATTAACCCGCGCACCGACAATAAAAAGTGGCGACGTGAACTTATGCAGAAACTGGTATCACAATGGGGCTGGGAAAAAGAAAAATTGATGGAATTAGACGCCCGTCGAAAATGGAAGATCAAGCGAACCCTGGAAGAACGAAAATCTATTATTCAAGAGCTCACACAAAGCTATCGTTTCTTAACGCACTTTGCAAAAGATCGTCAGTTAATTACTCAAATTTCATCAGCTGACATGTCAACGCTAGGGCGAAAATTACATGCTAATTTTGAAAGACGGGCCGATAAAATTGATAAAATAAATCCTGGAATTTCTCCAGATTTATCAGAACCTGAATTATCCTTTGTCTATATCACTGAAACAGGAAAACCCGATTCATGGGCATTACTCAAAGGTGCAGTACCCGCAAAGGAAGTCAATTACCATAAGCCGGTTCATCGTCATCAACACCTTATGGGGTTACTACTATGGACACATATTAACGGGCTCATTAATGCAGCCACTAAAGTGACTATTGTGGGTGAAAACAGTCCAGTTACCTCTGCAGAACTACGTGGCTTGATCCGCATGTTAAAAGATCATTTTTCACTGCCAGAAAAATCTGATGACGTCATGGCTTTTGAGCACCAGTCTATTCCAATATCAAACCTCTATATACTTAACATCGGTGAAGATGCCATGGAAGAAAGACGCCGACGTGGTGTTAATCTGGTGAGTGAAAGAAATGATCCGTTAAGTTACGGATCCAGTAGAGAAAATCTTGTACTTTCCGTTGATATTTTGTGCTTCAACAGCTGGCATGAAGTCAGTTTTCGCCGCATCAAAGGTAATGGGGCCGTTCTGAGGCTTTTGCAACATGCCTATGAAAATATCACTCTCAATACGCAATGTAGTTTAAAAGTAAAATGTCCAGCGGGAAGCCATGCTCATTCTGTTCAGAAACGAATAAATGAATTAATGCACACTCTGATTACTCTGCAGAAAAAAGGACCGCCTTCACGCTTCATCTGGCAGGAAGGTAGAAATTTTCAGTTTCTTGGTATTACTGATGATGTCATTGAACCCGGTATGTTTGAAAAACGTGAGGATCTGATGCAAATTTTACAGGTCTCCGACATTAACGAACAATTTACTCACACTGAGTTCGATAAAAAATGTTTAGCAGATGATCCCGTTCACTTATTGAGTAAATTTTCAACACCGGAGCAATGTCATCTGTATTTTTATGAAGAGAAAAATGTATTAACTATCTGGGTCTCGGATGAAGCCGGAGCTTTGGGTAAAGGTGAGCAACATTTTGATAATCTGGATGCTGTTATTCGTACCTATGAAATTTTCCTGGAATCCATTATTGAAAGAAAACAGGTACACTCAAAAGAGTATAAAACCATTGATTATCAGTTTTTTCAATTAAAAAAGAAAGGCAAAAAGTGGCAGGAGAAATTACTACAGAAAAATGGAGATCATTCCATCGATCGTTATTATCCGGTTCAGGCCCTGCTCGAACAAAACAGTACCAATGAACCTCGGGTGACCATTTATTGTGGTGAAAAACTCTTTACCGAGTTGGAATATGGGGGTTCACTTTTTAGTGAAATTGCCCGATATATTAATCAACAGCGAATTAATGGTGGACGATATCCTGTTTATATTACCGATCTGGATATTAGCGGGTTACAACTTGAAGGAGCCAAAACCAGTCTACGCTTTTTGCATTATAAATGGCAACTGGAAAAACAGCTCAACGATGCCATGGTGGATTTACTTAATTAAAAGAAACTCCTTTCAATCCAGCACTTCATTTAACCAGCGACTGATATCATTAATTTCCTGTGGAATAACTGCATGAGGCATGCTGTAGGTATGCCACTGTGCCGGATAGTTCCACTGCTGGAGCTGATGGTGCGCCATCTCTCCCAGAGTAATCGGCACTACCGGGTCCTGAGTGCCATGAGCCTGAAAAATTGAAATCGTACGATTTTCTTCACTTAAACGGCTAGTTAAATCTTCCACATCCGGTAAATAGGTCGACAGTGCCATAATACCGGCCAGCGGTTGCGGAAAACTCAGTCCACAATGCAAAGCAACTACACCACCCTGAGAAAAACCGGCCATAACAATGTTTTTTGAGGCAATTCCCCGAGCAATCTCTTTATTAATCAGGCTATTAATATAAGTCACCGATTCCAGTATCCCTTCGGCATCCGCTCGAGAATCAATATCCAGACCCATAATATCGTACCAGGAGGGCATTGCCATACCCCCATTAATAGTCACTGGTTGTACTTTGGCGTTTGGAAAGATAAAACGCACCGTTTTACCCTGAAGCTGCAATGTGGGCACTATGGGTTCAAAATCATGTCCATCAGCACCCAGCCCATGCAGCCAGATCACGGAATATTGTTGTTCGACGGGTATTTCGCTATTGCCGATATCCAGAATTACAGGCGCTTGATGTGTCATATTTTACTCACAGTTGATCGCTTAAATTTCCAATTGCAGCTTTTTACCATATTGTTCACTAACCAGCTCCGACAGACGTTGAGCTAAATCAATTTTATCTTTTTCATCCAGCCAGCTTTGATTAATCCGGTTAAAATGAAATCCGCCAGATTTTGCTGCCACCCATAACTGCTGGTTTACAGCCTGTCGATTAACTATTATGCGGCTTCCATCAGGAAACTCAAGGGTGAGGATGCCTGCAACGGTATCAAAATCGATATCTTCATCAGTTGCTTCTATGGCATCTTCAATGCTGGTTAAAGTTTCATCAACCAGCTGATTAAATTCACTTTCATTCAAAACGTTATCCCTGCATTAGATAAAAAATATGTAACTATTCAGGGACTATCTGAACAGTTACGGGTCAACTTAACTATTCGCTGAATAGTTACAAAAATACCAGCTTAATCACAGGTTCTGGATCAGTATACCTCTTCGACGAATACAGGTACATCACCACGTACCCATCACAGAGTTGAGATATGGGCATTTTTCTCAAACAGGATTCGGGTATTACTGTGCAAATTCGCTTATTTATCATATACTGAAAATCTGTAGTTTCAGTCAGGAAAAGATGACATGTTGCGAACCAGAACATCGGTTAGTTTACTATTGACTTTATTTTTATCAGTTGGCTGCGGTCAGAAAGGTGCGCTTTATATGCCATCAAAACCAGAATCAAAGGTCAAAAAAGACCTTAAGCCACCACCGCAGAAATCCGTCAAAAAAGATGAAGCTCAACAGCAAAAACCCGCTCAACATTAATCAATAAAGTCGATGCGATTACATTTTACAAAAATGCAGGGGCTGGGAAATGATTTTGTGGTACTTGATCAACTCTCTCACCCCTGTTTTATCAGTCATAAACAGATCAGCGAAATGTCTGATCGACAAACCGGTATTGGCTTTGATCAGTTAATTTATATCGAAGCACCTGTACGCCCTGATGCTGATTTCCATTATCGCGTATTTAATGCTGATGGTCGTGAAATTGAACATTGTGGTAACGGTGCTCGTTGTTTCTACCGCTACGTCAGAGATAAACGCCTCACCTGGAAAAAAACCATAAAGGTCTCCACAGAAGCCGGCGGCCTGATCGAAATGACCCAGGCTGGACAGGGCATGGTGAGTGTGACCATGGAAGAACCTCAGTTCGCTTCAGCACAGATCCCCATTACTGAACAGGGAGATAATTCTTCTTTATATTCTTTAACAGTTAATGATGAATGCTTCGACGTCGGGCTGGTATCTGTAGGAAACCCGCACTGTGTTTTATTAGTTCCAGATGTTAAAGTAGCTGCGGTAAAGCGTATCGGGCAACTTATACGTCACCATAGCTACTTTCCTCAACAGGTTAACGTGGGTTTTATGGAAGTGGTTTCACCCACCCGGGCAAAACTTCGAGTTTACGAACGTGGTGTAGGTGAAACACTGGCCTGTGGAACCGGTGCCTGTGCTGCCTTTGCCATTGGCCGTAGTCAGGGTTGGCTGGATGAACGTATCCGTATAGAACTACCCGGTGGCACCCTGCAACTGATCTGGAAAGGTGAGCAACATCAAATGATTATGACCGGCCCGGCAGAAACTGTTTTTGAAGGACACATTGATCTATGAAAGACGCCCAGTCAGAAAAACATCTGGAAGCTATTCCCCTTTCTGAACAGGAGGTGGTTACCTATTTAAAAAAGCACCCTGCGTTTTTTCAGCAACATAGCCAGCTTTTAGAACAACTGCAACTCCCCCACGAAATTGAAGGTACCGTTTCTCTGGTTGAAAGACAGCTTACCATGCTAAGAGAAAAAAATGATTTATATCAAAAACAACTGGCTGATCTGATCAAAAATGCTGCCAGTTCCGAAACCCTGTTCCATCTTATGGGTGATTTATATCTACGTTGGTTTAAACGTTTAGATCGCAAACATATTATTGAAAATGCTGCCGATGATATCCGTTCCATTTTTGCGCTGGACAGTACGCTTTTATTATTGAGAAAAGATGATAACAACAATCGGCTTGCCGAAATCAGTAAAAAATTATCTTTAAAATTTCCGGGGAACCAACCCCAATGTATGCCCTGTGATCTGAGCAATAGCCAGTTACTTTTTCCAAAGCAGCAAAAACAGATCCAGTCTATCGCTATTCTTCCACTGGGTGAAGATGCAATAGCAGGAGTGATGATCCTGGGCAGCTATAAAACCGATGGATTTAAAGCCACTATGGATAATCTGTTTTTAAAACAGATCACCCTGGTGTTATCGAGTTTATTACTATGACCGAACTGGATAATTATTTACATTATCTATCTTCTCAACGTGGCTATTCAACGCACACCATTAAAAATTATCAGCGACAGCTTAAAGCAATTATTCGCTCTTTAAATCACCAACCCCCATCCGCTGAAATACCCTCAATAACCATTAACTGGGCTGACATTCCAGCAGCCGAAATTCAACATCAGGTCTCCCGATGGCATCAGCAGGGTCTCTCTGCCAGAAGTATTGCTACACGTTTGTCTGCCTTACGTGGTCTTTATGTTTATTTAATAAAACAGGGATTGTGTAAAGTTAATCCCGCCAAACACATTCGCGCACCAAAGGTAGAAAAAAGATTACCCAAACAAATCGATGCTGAATCCCTGTCAGTCTTTCTCGAGCAGATACCACAGCACAGTGCTATCGCCTCTCGTGACAGAGCAATAATGGAATTATTCTATAGTTCAGGCTTACGACTCAGTGAATTAATTTCCTTAAATACAAATCAGTTCACACAGCCATTTGAAATGTTAAGAGTAACCGGCAAAGGGAGCAAACAACGTGACCTCCCTGTAGGAAAAAAGGCCCTTGCCGCCATTACTATCTGGCTCAACTATCGCCAGGACTTTCTCAAAAACCCAGATGAAAAAGCTTTATTTATTTCCAGCCGAGGTGCACGTATTTCCTCCAGAACAGTGCAACAACGCTTAAATTACTGGGCAAAAAAGCTGGCACTACCCAGTCATTTACATCCTCATAAACTGCGTCATTCCTGCGCTACACATCTACTGGAAAACTCTGAAAATTTGAGAGCGGTTCAGGAATTGTTGGGTCATGCCAGCTTAAGTACAACACAGGTCTATACCCACGTTGATTTTAATCACCTGGCAAAAATATATGACAAAGCTCACCCCAGGGCACACCAGCTGGAAGACTCAGAGCAATCAATCGAAGACTATTAACCAGCATGACATTTAAAGGGCACATAAAAATTATCAGTCTGGATCTGGATGACACCTTATGGGACAACCAGATAGTAATAGACCGCGCTAAAAATAAACTCTACGAAAAAATACTGGAAAATTATCCAAACGTAGCCCATTTTTTTGATTTTTATAGCTTTGAACAACTGGCTCATCAACTTTATCAGGAAGATACTTTTAAATGTAACTGGTCCGCATTACGGCTGGTACACATTACAGAAATTTTAAAAAAATCAGGCTATTCCACCGAACATGCGCTGGCACTATCAGACTATTATTATTTCTGGCGAAATCGTGTGGATTTATTTCCGGGAGTAGAACAGGTTTTAAGTTACCTTGCCAGCCGCTACCAGTTAATCAGCTTAACCAACGGCAACGCCAGCATCAACGAAATTGGTATTGGCCAATACTTCCAGTTTTCCATTTGCGCAGCTGATGTAGGCGAGAAAAAACCCTCAGCCAGATTGTACAAAGAAGTACTCAATAAAACTGGCGTTAAAGCAGAACAGATTGTACATATCGGTAATCATATCATTGAAGACGTCCAGGCAGCACTCGCCAGCGGTATGCAGGCAATATGGTTTAACCCTGAACATGAAAGTGTGCCTGAAGATATAACAGAGCAAACGTTTTTACAGATTGAACGAATTGAACAATTGATGGATATTTTATAGTGAGTTTCTCAATTCAATTATCATCCTGCCCGAAGAGGAAGGGTCTTAAGAATACATAACCAAACATTGATTCAGAACACCAAAACCAAACAAAAAACTAAAATCGAAAACTCTGCGGGTCCCCGGATTGCTCAAAGGGGGGGGGTCTCACGCCACTGTTGAAGTTTTGTATTTAACCAAAATATTAATGTCATCCTGACTGGAGCGTAGCGGAATGGAAGGATCTTAAGAATACACAACCAGACATTAATTCAGAACACCAAAACTACTTAAAAAACCATCAAACTTTTCATAACACCTTTCAGAAAACTAAGGCAAAATGTCTACTTTGTCAAAATTTTGAAAATCTAAATATCAGCAATTATCTTTAATTTATCGAGCTAAAAACGAATCAAGCAAAATGAAAAGGGTGCTAATAACTCCGTATTTACTAGAGTTTAGAAATTTAGGTGAATGGAAAAAAGCCTTTGAATTACATTATAAAAATAAAAGGCACAAATTGAAATAAGAGTAAAAAAGAACTATAGTGAAAAGTAATAAGACGCCATTTGCGTTAGAATAAACTGTTAGCCATCTAAAAATATAATGAGTATTACACCAGACCAAAAAGTTATCTTTGCAGCACGAGGCGGGAATCTTGAATTGTTAAAAGAAAGGATTGCGCTGGGTGGCTCTGTAAACTTATACGATCCAGTACATGGCTCTGCTCTAACCGCAGCAATTGTAAAATCACATAAAGAAATCATTAGTTGTTTGATAGAAAATGGAGCGGATGTAAATTATGAGCACTATGACGGCATAGGACCACTTGAAGTAGCGCTACGTCACCCAAAACCAGAAATAGTAAAATTACTAGCTTGGTTTGGTGCCAAGCTTAAGAAAAAAACAAGAGAGTTTTACGCTCAGCGTCTAGAGGAGTGTTTAAAAAATGTTTAACAAGCACAGGCAAAGCGACGTCCGTTCCTCGCGCACTTACTGTAAGCGTTAGTTGCAATAATATGCTGATTAATGCCACGTGGAAAAACAGGATCTTTATAGCTTTTCTAGTTATAGTAGCATACTTACATATTTCGGACACCAGGAGCCTCATATCAGAAGCATTGTTTAAAAACAAACACAACTTCGATATAACTCAAATCGAATTCAATTCACTTATATTGTCCGTATTACTTACTGTAATTGTCATCCATACGATTTACATCATGCTACTCGTAAATGGTACATCCGCAATCATAAGAGCCATCATCAAATGGAAGTATGTACGTATAATTCTGATCGGTACTCCTCTATGCATGATGCCTTTGACAATACTTGCCGCAACCACTGGTTTTCCGGCATTATTGCACGGCATGGCGCTCCAGTTACTCGATCCAACTCCATTTCCATCTGTGCTCCTTTTCCCTATATGGGTTTTGTCAGTAATACATAAGGCGCAGTATGGCAAAAGCATGAGAGCAGAACTGAATATCGTTGACTTTCACTACTGGCGTCTTGCAGCTAAAACAGAAATATTTCTAGTAATATCGGCTGGAATATTGCTAGTAGCTTATACTCTTGTCGGACTGGGACAATTAGGTAGCAACTAACAAGCGGGGCAACTTGACCGCAAAAGGTGGCGTTTCACTGCGCTACACTTTGCTTTTGACCAGGGGAGCCAAGGGGGTCAGATGAACTTGCTTCCTTCCATATGGCTACGCATTTAAATAGTGTTTTGAATCAATGGGGTCACCCATTGATGAACTTGCTTCGCTTTCGTTATATTCTTTACTGTTGCAAGCTAAGCCCTCCCCAAGGCTTAGGTATGAGAATGAGTCTGGTTTGTTGTTCAATTTGATGGTTAAAAACATCGCTCCCGACCACTCAGGATAGTCAAGTTCTTCTGACCCCCTTGTTCCAATTGAGATAGCTTCAGATTACTGATATTGTTGTTTTATGTCAATGGGAAAGTGTGTGTCCCTCTGGAACTTTTCGTATCTGAATCAAATAATTAAGAACCTCGTCTCACCATAAATTTTGTGATGTTTTGGAAGTTGTGCTATATCACTAGTAATCCCACTAAATAAGTGGTCGGGATGAATCGGGGTCAATATGAACAAAATATGCTTAAAATGTGGTTATGTAAGAAAAGACACAGATACAGCGCCAGAATATGAATGTCCAAAATGTGGTGTGGTGTATGCTAAGGCAGAAGCCGCCAGATCATCTACAAACACTAATCAAAGAAAGGCTAACCGTTCCTATTCTACCCCTGATGACTCTGGTTTTTCGCTTCATCGCTTCTTTAAGCCCGCCCTGGCTCTGGTCACAATTGGTTTAATATGGTTCTATGTGGTCAAAGATAAACCAAAAAATACTGGTAGCGAACCAGACAATTCAATTAGCCAAACATCAAAAAATGAGAACGATGTTAATCATTCATCAGATAAAAAAAATTCCTGCCAGTTCTATCACCATTATACAATTAAATCGGGGCAAACTAAGACCATATCTCTGGAATATCCTTTTTTTAATACTTTTACCGTATCTGACCCAGGTATTAAATTAAGTGAATGGTCTCATGAAGTAATACCTATAAGTTATGATGGTAAAAGAATCTCTTTAGATAATAAATCTGATTATTCATGGGATGTTAGGCCTAAATATTTCTCTACTGAACCTTTTACTTATAATGCCTGGGTTATTAAAAAATCCGGCGAAC
>DRNA01000186.1 GCA_011322365.1 Aeromonadales bacterium
AGTGTTTTTCTTTATTTTTTATCAACAGATGTCTACTTCTCTGGCATTATTTGCCTTAAGAAACGTAGACTGGAATTTCCAGATTTTTGGTATGCATTTATGGACCTGGGCCCCAGCTCAGTTTCAGGCATTAAATCCGATCTGGATCATGATTATGAGTCCAATACTGGCACTTTGGTACACTAAAGCCGGTGCAAAAAATAAAGACTTATCAATAGCCGCTAAATTTGCACTGGGTTTCGCTATGGTCGCAGCAGGCTTTTTTGTTTACGGTATTGCGGGTAATTTTGCCGTAGATGGTAAAACTTCATCCTGGGTTATGATTATAGGATATGCCTTTCAATCACTGGGAGAATTACTGGTGAGTGGCTTGGGTCTTGCTATGATCGCACGTTATGTACCCTCGAGTATGGGGGGCTTTATGATGGGTGCCTATTTTGTGGCTTCGGGTATTTCTCAGTATCTCGGTGGCGTGGTGGCCAATTATGCCAGTATTCCCAAAGACCTGACCAATCCACTGGAATCGTTACCCATTTATACGAAATTATTCAATAATCTGGGTTATGCAGCAGTTCTTGCTACGTTGCTGGCCCTGGCTTCATTACCATTGATGCGTAAACTGACCGCTACGCATCACAAACATAATTCCTAGAAAATTAAGGGATGATGAAAATATCAAACGGTCTGTTATTTACAGGCCGTTTTTATTGGTACGGCCAGGATTTTTAACCTGGGTAAATAAATGACAGATGAATTATTCAGAGCAGATAGCTATTTAAAGCACTGTTCATGTAAAAACAACAGCAGAAATTGGTCGGGTTTGTATTTCAATAATTGAAAACAAAGTTAACATAACCGAAGAGTTCATATTGTTTTTGCAAATCAATAGAGTCATTAACAAAAAATGAGAGATAGAAATGAATGAAGATAATAAAATAGATTTGCTTCTTGGAAAATTAAAACAAAATGAACAGGAAATAAAACAGGCATTAGAACAGTCAATTGAAAAAAAACAACTACAATTTCAATATAAAATCACGCAGGGAAAAGTAAAGTTTGAAAATACAATTAAAAAATTACATCAGCAGAAGAAAACAGGTGTTTTTCAGTATTTAATGCATACAGACATCAGTATCTTTCTGACTGCCCCGGTTATTTACAGCATGATTTTCCCTCTGGCATTTCTTGATTTAACTATTTCTATTTACCAACAAATCTGCTTTAGAATTTATCAGATTCCAATAGTTAAACGCACAGAATATATTGTGATTGATCGCCAATACCTGTCGTATTTGAACGTTATAGAGAAATTAAACTGCGTTTATTGTGGCTATGGAAATGGTGTAGCTGCTTATGCGTTGGAGGTAATTGCCAGAACAGAACAATATTGGTGTCCGATAAAGCATGCGAAAAAACATTTATTTCAGCATGCCAGGAGTGAAAAATTTATAGATTATGGCGACGTAGAGGCGTATAAAAAGCAACTGGAAGTACTTCGTAAACAGTGGTCAGATCAATAAATATCTACAAGTGTCACGGGTAGATACCATTGTTTTAAATTAATGTGACCACATATTGGTATGGTGAATAACTATATCTATTAAGGCGAGAAATGAAAAACACTAAAAAGCAAAAGCATTCAGGGAAACATAAATCCATAAAACGAAAACATGTAAAAACACTACATATTATTAAAGTCTTTACTATTTATCTTATTATGACGGTTGCTTTTTCCGCATGGCTGGAAGTAAGTAGTTATGGTGATTTAAATCCAATACTATTAGCGATAGCAAGTTTGCTAACTGCCATAGTAGCCACGTTCTTTCACTGGAAAAGAAGGCAACATAATAAAGTTGATGATATTGCAGAAGGTAAACTATGAGTGAAATAAAAAGGGAACTGGAACAGGCGACTGATACTCTGTTAAAAAATAAAAGCCGTATATTTGACACGATTGTGATTTTAACCACTTTAACCCTGGCATTAATCGGCATTGCTGTAACTGACTATTCACCATTAAACAGTTACCGATACTGGACAGCCATGGCTATCATCTTAAGTATTGTTGGCATCTATCTGGGAGTATCTCGAGCCAGACGCCTGCAATTATCGTTGGGAAAGGCATTTGTTGTTCAGGGTTTGCACTGGTCAGCGACTCTTTTAACCATTGCTGCTATGTATCTGACTCTCAAAACTGGCCGTATGAATTTTGAAACAACCGGGCTTATTTTATTGTATATCCTTGGACTATCCACTTTTCTGGACGGGTGCAGGGTTAACTGGAAATTTAGTTTAATTGGGGTGTTGATTTTTTTAACCGGAATAATTGCTACCTATATTGAAACCTATCTGTGGTTACTAATTGGAGTGGTAATAGCGGTTATTATTGTGCTTTATTTAAGATTAAAATTTACTAAACACAAAGACTCAGAAGAAGAATTGTAAGATGAATAAAGAATTAAGGCGATGTAATTGGGTATCAGATGATCCTCTTTATAAAGATTATCACGATAACGAGTGGGGTGTGCCCATTTATGATGATAGAAAACTGTTTGCCATGCTTATTTTAGAAGGGGCGCAGGCAGGTTTAAGCTGGATTACAGTTTTAAAAAGGCGGCAGGGATATTATGATGTTTTTGACCAACTTGATCCGCATCTTATCGCTAAATATGATGATGATAAAATTGGGCAGATTGTAAAAGATAAACGCATTATTCGCCATCGAGGAAAAATCACCGCTACAGTAGCTAATGCTCAATCATTTCTGGAACTAAAAAAACAGGGTATTAATTTCAGTGATTTTTTGTGGCAGTTTGTCGATGGGAAGCCTCAGCTCAATAGTTGGGAATCATTAAAAGAAGTCCCAGTCAACACTCCACAATCAGATGCTATGGCCAAAGCTTTAAAAAAAGCTGGGTTCAAATTTTGTGGAACCACCATTTGTTATGCTTTTATGCAGGCTGTGGGAATGGTGAATGATCATACTACGGATTGCTTTTGCTATTTTTCCAAAAAATAATACAGCAAATATCATTGGGTCCGATTATGGATTTATTTTATAATTTTTCAGGTTGGCTCCGGAAATTTTCAATCACCGTCAATGCCAGGCCGGACCACACCAGGGTAAAGGTAATTAACCGCCCGGGTGGAAAACTTTCGGTATAAATAAAATAGCCTAAAATCCCCATCAATGTTGGACCGATATACTGAAACATGCCCAGGGTTGAATAGGGTATTTTTTTACTGGCACCGATAAAAAAGATGAGTGGCACAGAGGTTACCAGCCCGGCAGACAGCAGTAAAATATCAATAGTGATCCCTTCATGTAAGAAGGCCAGAGTCCCCTGGCTATTAAGATAAAAAAGATAAGCCAGTGCGAATGGCAGCATCATAATGGTTTCGATGATGAGACCACTGGTACCGCTAATGTCAGCTTTTTTGCGCAATAGCCCGTAGGTACCAAAAGAAACAGCGAGGAATAAGGCAATTGTGGGTATTTGGCCGAATCTGAAAATTTCCTGGGCCACACCGATAAAAGCCAGCAATACGGCTATTTTCTGAAAGCGTGTCAGGCGTTCTCTTAAAAATATAGCGCCTAATGCCACATTCACAAGTGGGTTAATATAATAGCCTAAACTGGCCTCAAGAATCTTATCCACACTAATGGCATAAATAAAAACCAGCCAGTTAGCAGTGAGTAAAATAGCAGCGATAAATAATAGTTTAAAGTGACGTTTAAAACCCAGAATGACCTTGGAGATAAATTGTTTATCCTGCCAATAGAGTATCGCGGCCAACGTGAAAACTGACCAGATAACGCGATGGGCAACAATTTCGTAGGGCGTAACCGAGGTAAGCGCTTTAAAGTAAATGGGAGCAAAACCCCAAAGCACAAAAGCAATAATGGCCTGGATGTAACCCGAACGGGAATTAGGATCCATAAAGTTTTTATCCTTCAGTACGGTGATACAGACGGTAGCAAACCTGTCCACTGATTTTTTCTCGATATAAGGCCCAGCATTGTGGCACGGTAAGGGTGGTTATGGAAGATTCTGATTCAATATAAATTATCGAATTGGGTTTAAGCCAGCCATTTTGCTCCAGCAAGGTTATACAGGGTGCTATCAGGTTTTGCTCAAAGGGAGGATCGAGAAAAATGATATCAAATGCTCTTTCAACTGGGCCGGCATCTTTAGCCAGAAAATCGAGTACATTTCTTTGTTGAAACAGAATGTTTTCGGTTTTTATTAATTGTAGGTTTTTAGCCATTTGTAACGCAACCTTCTTATGTTGATCCACCAGGGTTACTGAGGCGGCACCACGTGAAGCGGCTTCAAATCCTAAAGCACCACTGCCACAAAACAGATCACAACAGGTAGCTCCCTGAATATCGACGGCAAGCCAGTTGAAAAGTGTTTCTCTGACGCGATCGGGAGTGGGCCTTAAACCTGGTAATGACGGGACTGAAAGTTTTCGTCCACGCCACTTTCCGCCAATGATACGGATGTGCCCTCCTGCTTTTAAAGGTTTTTTGGGTCGCATTTGAGCCTGTGGGTCAGAAAAATGTTTTTGTTTGCGCATTTCAATATTCTCGAGGCCAACGAAATGGTAGGATATGTTTTAACTGATTTGAATAATATAAATAACCCATGAGTGAAGATAGTAACAATAAATCGTCCGGTAAGCATTCGGGCAAGGGTCTTTTTGGCTGGTTTGGCAAAAAAAAAGTGGAACAGAACGAAGGTTCAGATAGCACAGAACAATTGGAAGTAGTTGAAGCGGTATCAGAGACTCCCGTTAAAGTTGAGCAAATTCTGCAACCGGAAACCCAGGACAAACCGGGTCTTTTTGCCAGATTACGACAGGGCCTGGCAAAAACACGATCACATTTTGCCGACGGTCTGGCGAGTGCATTTCTGGGTAAAAAGGTCATTGATGATGATCTGTTTGAAGACATTGAAACTCAGCTATTAATGGCCGATGTGGGCATTGATACCACTAACAAAATTATTCAGGAGTTGACACAGAAGGTCTCTCGGAAAGAACTCTCTGATCCGTCTGCGCTTTATAGTGCTTTAATGGCGCTGATGTCTTCCCTGCTAAAGCCGGTTGAACAACCATTGGTAATAGAGGGTTCTCATCAACCTTTTGTGATTTTAATGGTGGGCGTCAATGGTGTGGGTAAAACCACTACTATTGGTAAATTAGCCAAACGCTTTCAGAATGAAGGTAAAAAAGTGATGTTGGCTGCAGGTGATACTTTCAGGGCCGCAGCGGTGGAGCAACTTCAGGTTTGGGGGCAACGTAATAATGTGCCGGTAATTGCACAGCACTCGGGCGCAGATAGTGCCTCGGTAATTTATGATGCATTGCAGGCCGCAAAAGCCAGAAAAGTGGATGTGCTGATTGCTGATACGGCGGGTCGGTTGCAAAATAAGGCGCATTTGATGACAGAGCTTGAAAAGGTTATTCGGGTAATGCAGAAACTCGATCCGACAGCTCCCCATGAAACCCTGCTGGTGCTTGATGCCGGTACTGGACAAAATGCCATTAATCAGGCTGAGCAGTTTCATCAATCAGTCAATTTGACCGGTTTATCCTTAAGTAAACTGGATGGTACGGCCAAAGGCGGTATTATCTTTGCGCTGGCCGATAAATTTCA
>DRNA01000187.1 GCA_011322365.1 Aeromonadales bacterium
AACGGTCGATGATATTATCAAGTAGTTCTTCATTTTCAAACAGTTCAGGTGTTTCTTCAGCCATGGTGAGTATCGGTAGTATACCTATTTCACAGGTTAAACCTGCTAAAGTCGCCTGATCGGGTTTCAAACGGCCAAAATGATGTGCTAAAACGTGGCAAATTGAACCGACCTCAAGGGAATGTTCCCAGGATGCCCTTAAACGTTTATCAACCGCATCACTGGTTGCCTGAAACATCTGTTCCATAGCCAGGCCTGTGGCCAGATTTCTAACAAAAGTAATGCCCAGGCGAGTAATTGCCATTTGCAAGTTATCCACCACAACCCGGCCTCTTAAAAGTGGCGAGTTAGCCACTTTAATCAGTTTGGCTGACATGGCTACATCACTTGCAATAACATCCGACAGACTGCCTGCAGAAACCTCCGGATCACTCACGGCATCCCTTATTTTCAGGGCAACTTCCGGTAGTGTCGGTAAGGTTAAACGGTCATTTTTTACAGCATCAAGTAATTCATTGCAAAAATCTTCTTCGAGGCTCATTTTTGAACTCCAACACTCAAATAGTTATTCAGAGTACTTTTTAAGGTGATACCTACAGGTACGACTTTAAAGTACTGCGATTTATTTTCTAACCTTGAGTATAGTAGGAATTTCAGCATTTAGGGTAAAATTGCCTTTTTCAGTCCAGCTATCTTTCAGCGATGCCAGCAGCAGGGTTTCAGAAGCCGTATTCTGCTGGATATTGATGAGGTTGCCAGCACTGGAAATTTTATTATTTTCAATGGCTTGCAGTGTCTCTGCTGGTTCGGGAAAAGTAAGGTTATGCAGGTCGTGATCTGATGAGGGTTCGAGTATTTGCGGGTGCTTGTTGAGTTTACCTCTGAATTCCATGCGTGCGATGATTTCCTGACCGGTATAGCAGCCTTTTTTAAAGCTGACACCACCAATTTCAGGTAGTCCCACTTCATGAGGCAGAAATTTTTCCATACTACTCTTACACAGGTAGGGAATTTTCTGCATAATATTCAGGTAATTCCAGTCTTGTTGGGTTGAGTGTATTGCTCGGTTTTCAAAGAAATTGTTCAATGCCGGGTCTTCATTTTTTGTCAAAATTTTTGCAGCGACAATAATCCAGCGCTGTGGACTATAACCAATAACTGAAACCTGGGAGGATGCCAGCTGGCATCGGCGATGTTCATCGACTTCTACATCCTGTTCAGAGGTAATTTCAGTAATGGAGTGGCTCAGACCTGTCAGGCTATAGTTGGCGCTGACATCAGTAATTCTGGCTTTGAAAAACGGGATGTATTTATTCAGATGTTGTTGAAAGGCTTCAACTATTTCTGAGTCCATGATTAAGAAATAATCACCGTCAATTCTGAATATTCTAAACAGACTAACCATGCGCCCTTTAGGAGTGCAACAGGCGCCAAATAAACAGCGGTGCTCATTAACCTGTGAGATATCACAGGTTAACTGGCCCTGAAGAAATTTTGCTGAATCCTCACCACTAACCTTCAGTAGCGAGAGCTGTTCTAAAGAAAATACACCCTCAAGTGAGGATAATTCTGCCTCGGTGTAATTTCTGTTAACAGTACTATTGGATGGTTCTGAACTCATGTACAATATCCAGTGATTCGGGTGCAATTTATACCGGTTTTTTCAGGTATGCTGAGCACATTGTATCGTTAAAATGAGTTCAAAGTAATACCCAAATCCCGATACAGGGATTTGGGTAATAGGAAAAAATAATGAAGCAGCAGCATAAACTGGCCAGGTTACGCTATCAATGCCGTCGGGGTATGTTGGAGCTGGACGTGTTTTTACCAGCATTTTTTGAAAGCTGCTTTAATGATTTAAACCATCGGGAACAGCAGCTTTTTGAACAGCTACTTACCGAGCCGGATCCGGATCTATTTGCCTGGCTAATGGGGTTTGATGACGCAAAAAAAGATTACCAGCCCCTGGTGGCCAAAATCAGAGATTTTCAGTTAAACAGAAAAATTACTACTTCGCATTGAGTAAACTTCGCTATGGAATGGCACATCTCACCAAACAATAAACTTATTATATGGCCACTGCTGGTTTTTCTTCTTATCAATGGTCTTGCATGGTTTTCATCGCTACATTTGTTCAGTCAGATACTGATTTTGACTGTCAGCTCCCTCTGGGTAAAACAATTTCTGTATAAAAATATTTTGTTAACAGCCAGCGATGCGGTAATCGCTATCCGATATCAACAGGATAACTTTTCAATCCGCTTGTATGATTCATTAAAAACGAATTCTCCCTGGATAAAAGTAAAACCTGTAAATGGTTCATTGGTCAGCTACTGGCTAATAGCCGTTGAATGGCAGCAACTGGATAAAAATGGAGTTAAATCTGCCTGGCCTTTCTGGTGTTTGAAGAAAAAATATAAAAGTATTTTAACGCCAGATATGTTTTCAGATGACCATTTTCGGGATTTACTAAGGACTTTACATTTATCGCGCAAAACGAATAGTGATTAACTGGGACCGCCGGGGATAATAACCGTATCTTGTGGTTTTCCCGGTTGTTGATCGGGGTAGTCCAGAGAGTAGTGCAGCCCCCTGGATTCTTTTCGCCTCATGGCGCTTTCAATTATGAGATCAGCGACTACTACCAGATTTCTTAATTCCAGTAAATTATTGGTGATACGGAAATTCTGATAATATTCCTGGATTTCATTTTTCAATAATTGCAGGCGTCTACGGGCACGTTGTAAACGTTTGGTTGTTCTGACAATGCCTACATAATTCCACATCAGGCGCCGTAGTTCATGCCAGTTATGGGTGACTACTACTTCTTCGTCTGAATCGGTGACACGGGAGTCATCCCACTGAGGGGCTGAAGGTGGCGGTGGAACTTTTTTCCAGCTGCCAAGAATATCATCGGTGGCAGATTTGGCAAATACCAGACATTCGAGTAGTGAATTACTCGCCATACGATTTGCGCCATGTAGTCCGGTCTGGGCGACTTCACCCACTGCGTATAAATTTGTTATATCGGTTCGAGACTGCTGGTCGACCCTGACGCCACCACAGGTGTAATGTGCAGCCGGCACAATGGGAATGGGTTGTTTGCAGATATCAATACCGAGTTCCAGACAGCGTGCATGAATGGTTGGAAAATGGGAGCGAATAAAATCATCATCTTTATGGCTGATGTCCAGGTAAAGGCAGTCTGCGCCCAGTCTTTTAATTTCATGATCGATGGCTCTGGCTACAATATCTCGGGGAGCCAGTTCCAGTCTCTCATCAAATTTCTGCATAAAGGGTTGTCCATCGGGTAATATTAATTTACCACCTTCTCCGCGTAGAGCCTCTGAAATAAGAAAAGTTCGCGCCTGAGGATGATACAGGCAGGTGGGATGAAATTGATTAAATTCCAGATTGGCAACGGAGCAACCAGCACGCCAGGCCATGGCAATGCCATCGCCAGATGAGATGTCCGGGTTACTGGTATACATGTAAACTTTGCTAGCACCGCCCGTTGCCAGGATGACGTAACGGGCGCGAAATCTTTCCACCAGATGATTGGATAAATCCAGAACATAAGCACCGAAGCAGCGATTTTCAGCACCATTCAGGCCCAGTGAGTGTTGATTGGTAGTAAGTAAATCTACAGCGATATGATGCTCAAACAGATGGATGTCCGTGGCATTTTTTACGGCTGATTCCAGGGTTGTTTCCACTTCCTTTCCGGTGGCATCTGCGGCATGAATAATTCTGCGATGGCTATGCCCTCCCTCTCGGGTTAGATGGTAATCAGTGGAATTTTCGGCAGGTTTATTTTCATCGGCCAGGGAAAAATTCACCCCTTTGTCAATTAACCACTGGATAGCATCTTTACTGTTTTCAACGGTAAAATTGACGATATTTTCATCACAAAGGCCGGCACCGGCCACCAGCGTATCTTTTACGTGAGATTCGATACTGTCTTTATCATCAAGTACTGCGGCAATACCACCCTGTGCATAAAAAGTTGATCCTTCGGTAAGAGGGCCTTTACTGAGTACTGCAATTTGTCCGCCTTTGCCTGACAGTCTCAAAGCGGCACTCAAGCCGGCGGCTCCGGAACCTATGATGAGAACGTCGAACAGGTGATCGCCCGCCTGATTTGTAACCATAGAGTGATTTACTCCAGTAAATTCTAGAAGATGGTACAATTTGAGCTGTGGATTGTAACCCGTCAGTTGCTTTTTTTAAATGAACTTTGTGCAAACAAAGTGGTCTATCGGCGAAGATATTTCTGCGCCTAAGCAAATCGAGGTATGAAGGAAGGGCGTTTATTGGGTATAATCCTTAACAATATAAAACGGCGTAGCGGATTGTCGTAGAGACCCGGAATTCATGAGAAGAATAATTAAATGAGTGCTGCCAGTGTAGATAATGAATTGGTTGCACGTGTACAGCGTGGTGATAAAGCTGCTTTTGATGTGTTGGTGAAAAAATATCAACACAAAATTTTCGGCCTTATCAGTCGTTATATCAAGGACCATGCTGAAGTTATGGATGTTGCTCAGGATGCTTTTGTGAAAGCCTATCGGGCATTACCTAACTTTCGTGGCGATAGTGCTTTTTATACATGGTTGTACCGTATTGCCATCAATACCGCTAAAAATTATCTGGCCGCTCAGGGGCGTAGACCGCCTGGATCGGATATTGATAGTGCTGAAGCAGAAAATTATAGTGTTGGTGATGCGCTCAGGGAACACGATAGCCCTGAAAAGCTGCTGATGCGGGATCAAATGCGCAAGTTAGTACATGATACCATGGAAGAATTACCCGATGAGCTTAAAACTGCACTCAGTTTAAGGGAATTTGAAAATATGAGTTATGAGGAAATTGCTCATATTATGGATTGCCCGGTAGGAACAGTACGGTCACGGATTTTCAGGGCCAGAGCGGCTATCGATGAAGCCCTTGAACCTTTACTTAAAGAGCAGTAGGATAAATAGTAGCGGAATATGGGATTTATTTACTAATAATGTTAAAAAGGGCCTTTTTTGAGGAACTTTCAATCGTAGGTCCAGTCATATGGCGTACAATATATAACAGGTGGTGTTGCAATTGGTTAAAAATCGTTCACTAGACCGTTCATTAGATAATGAACAACTGTCTTCACTGATGGACAATGAACTCAGTGGACAGCACTGTTCTGACTCTCTGGATTTACTCTCGCAATGCTCTCAATCACGCCAAACCTGGGCTCGTTACCACCTGGTAAGAGAATTGCTGATAGAAGAAAATATAGTATTAACGGATGATAAATTTTCTGAAAGTATTGCCTCGGCTATTGCTGAAGAACCTCATCGTATTGGCTCAACGCGTTGGCTGAAAAAAACAGCCTCACAACAGAGTGAGAAAAGTTGGTGGAAACAGGCAGTTGGTTTCGGTGTTGCCGCATCAGTTACTGCTCTGATCATCACTGGAGTGAAAAATCCGGGTCCTGATCTTGAAACAGGTGTACCTTCCCAGCAGTTGACCAGCCATCTGGCACCTATAGTGGGAAATGTAATACCAGCCAGTATGAATCATGTTGTTTCACAGGAAGCGCCCAGTCTGGATGATAAACTTCGCTTGCAACGTTTGTTTCTGCAACATACCATGAGAGCATCAGAAAATGGATTAAAAGGAATTTTTCCGTATGCTAAGGTAGTAAGCTACCGTCGTATACCAACTCAGGTAACTAAAATTGAAAACCCTGTCAAAAAACAGTTTATGCAACGGTCAATTAACCAAGAATCGCAGTCGGGAAGTAAAGACATTGATTCCAGTAAACAACCCTGATTTTCTATTTAGACGGCTTTTTAATAGTTTTTTATTGGGCTCGGGGCTTTTGTTTCTGAGTGTTGTTTTTGCTAGCGATATTTTTGCGGCAGAAAATTCAACTGCGAATATTCCCCGCACTTCATCACCACAAACATTCGAAAAACCTACCCTCAGTCAATTATTAGCCGGGATGGGTGCCGCTTTAAATTCAGGGAATTTCACCATGTCGATGGTGTACATTCATGATAATCAGATTGATACGTTAAGATTTTCACATTTATCTACATCGACGGATCGCTTTGATAAACTGGAACACCTGCAGGGTACCCAGAGGATGGTCATTAGCCGAAATGGTGATACATACCTGGTGATGGGAAAGGAACAGATTCACCTGGCAAATGATGAAGGTTCCCCGGTAAGTCGTTGGAGAAGTCAGTTAGAAAAACTGGCGAAAAATATTCATCATTATGATATCAGTATCTCCGGATTAAATCGTATTGCAGGTCGGCCAACATTTGAACTGGATTTTAGTGCGATTCAAAATGATCGCTACAGTACAAGACTGTGGTTAGATGCTATTACTAATTTACCACTTCGCATTGATACGCTGGATAAAAACAATCGGATTATTGAACAAATTCTGGCTATTGATTTGCAGTATCCAGCCAACCTGTCCGAGGTGAATTTTCTTATTGATAAGAATCTGAATCAACTGACTCAGGATATTCAGTCTTCGATGCCGGATAAATCTTCAAGTTCATGGAAAATTGGCTGGCTTCCTGCAGGTTATGAAATGAGTGTCTATCATCTCAATAAACTGGCTGAAGGTTTTCAATCCGAACAGTGGGTTTATAGTGACGGCCTGACGTCATTATCTGTATTTGTAGAGAATAAAAAAGCTACCAAATCAAAAGATAAACATATGCAGCATAACAATCGGGCTTTTATTCGAGGTGATACATTAATTTTTGATACACACAGGGATAATATTCGAATCACAGTTGTTGGCGATATCCCGTTTAAGATTGCTGAAAAAATAGCACAATCGGTCACAGCAAAAGCACCAGTAGCTAAGGATTCACTTAAGGAAAATTTATCAACAAAAAAAATATCCAAAAAATAGCGTGTATGGAGTGTCAGCAATTTATAGAGTGGTCCTCTATAAAATAAGGTCATAGGGAGTTAATTATGTATCGTCATATTTTATTTAAAAGGGTTACAGGATTACTGTTTTTCATTTTTTTAATAGCAGCCTCTGGTTGTAGTAGTACCCAGATAAGGGATTTTGGTTTCAACTTTCCAGGAGCCATGGCAAAGAATTATGATTCCCGACAAGAACGGCAAAGTCGGCAACGGCAGCATTATAATTTTAACAGCAATTATGAATCTGATCGAGATATCAAAGGGGTCGATGTAATTGCTGGTGGATTTACAGCATCTCTCAAGGGAATTGATAAAGCGTTAAAGAAAAAAGAAAAGGAAGATACTACTCAAGAGCAGTTGGATTATATCCGGGAAAATTATTGAATATGATCGAACAAACTGTAAAAATTGTTGCGATTGAAGGAAAAGAAGCCTGGGTGGAGTCATTATCTCAAACAGGTTGTGCTCGCTGTGATGCCGGCCAGGGCTGTGGTGGTGTTTTTTCAAAATTATTTGGTCAGAAGCAATTTCGCATGAAAATCCCTAACTCATTGAATGCTGACCTTGAGCAAAATGTCGTTATCGGCATACCGGATAAGGCCGTCACAATGGGTTCTTTTCTGGTTTATCTCATGCCTGTTTTAGGTTTAATTGTTGGTGGTTTACTTGGTCGTTACCTGGATATCGAGGTTTTTAAAGGGGCGTACGGTGAATTGTTGACTGTAATTCTGGCCGCGATGGGTGCGTTTGTTTTTATTTTTCTGGCCCGTGTTAAAATAAAAAGTCACTCATTTGAAAATCAATACACTCCCAGAATGATTAGAGCTGAGACTACCCTTAATAAATATAATTTCAACTGAGTTTTCTTGAATGATTATGGGTATATACCTTATCCTTAATTAGTTTGTATCACTACTATCCCGTATGATAGCGCCTACTATTTTGAGGCCGAAGCTTCAACTCCACGAAGGCTTTGCTGATAGATTAGTTGAGCAAATGTCATGACAAGATGTTGGTCAAGACATCAAAATTGTTGACATGGCCGTAACCTGGGAACAAACATTAATTTTTTGTAATGTGTAATCCACCATAATGTAATAGAAAACAAGTTATCATAGCCCTAAGTATGCGGTGGTAAATGGTCGGTGACTTGTGAAAGAGTTTCCCTCATACGTGACTTGCTACGAAAACTTATAGCCTACGCCTGAATAGCTATTTTTGCAGTTGAAATCGATGACATCCTTTTTTGAGGTGTTTTCTTTGATAAGTCAATGAGTTATCATCATTGTTAAAAAGTTTTACCGGACTGTAGTAGTTTTGTATATTTTTAAGAAGGTAACAAATTATGTTTCAAACTCGCATTTTCCTTAATTCAATCTTTTTTATGGTGCTCTGGAGTTTTTCAGTAACCAGTTTTGCGGTATCGCTACCGGATTTTGCTAAATTGGCTAAAGATAATCGGGCTGCTGTGGTGAACATTACAGCAGTTCAAAAACAGGGCAGGCAACAGCAGAATATGTTCGATCAATTATTTCGACGTGGGGCGCCGGGTCCGGGAAATCAGGACCCTGGTGGAAAGAATTTCACCCCCGCACCCAAGGCGTTAGGTTCGGGTTTTATCATTTCAGATGATGGTTATATTTTAACCAATCGGCATGTTGTTAATGATGCTGAAAAGGTTACCGTTTTTCTTTCCGATCGAAGAGAGTTTGTTGCCAAAATTATTGGTATGGATGAGGGTACCGATGTTGCTCTGTTAAAAATTGAAGCTAAAAATTTACCCGTAGTCAAAATTGGAGATTCTGATGCCCTCGAAACCGGAGAATGGGTAATGGCAATGGGTGCACCTTTTGGTTTTGATCATACCGTAACCTCCGGTATTGTCAGTGCCAAGAACCGACAGATAGGACGTGAACAATATGTCCCTTTTATTCAAACCGATGTGGCTATTAATCCCGGAAATTCTGGTGGTCCTCTGTTAAATATGAAAGGTGAAGTCATCGGCATTAATTCTCAAATCTGGACTCGTAGTGGCGGTTATATGGGCATATCCTTTGCCATACCTATTGAGCTTGCTATTGATATTTCTAATCAACTGAAAGACACCGGGAGTGTTTCCAGAGGATTTCTTGGTGTTACCTATCAGGATGTTGATTTTAAGCTGGCAAAATCATTTGGCCTGAAAGAAATTTATGGGGCGATTATTCCTGAAGTTTCTAAAGATGGTCCAGCGGATAAATCAGGCATTCTTCCCGGTGATATTGTTTTAAAAATAAATGGTAGCAAAATCATGAGAGCGGCAGATTTACCGTTTACAATTGGTAGAACAAGACCGGGCGATAAGGTGTCTTTTGTTATCTTAAGGGATGGAGATGAAAAAAATATGGAAATTACCGTTGGTGAGCGCCCTGGAGCGCAAACAGCAGAAATTGCAGCATCACAGGGGCTTAGTAACAGAATGGGTATTAAAGTGCGCAACCTGCCCAATGATCTGCAAAATGCATTGGGAGATAACGGTGTACAGGTTATGCAACTGGAAAAAGGTCCCGCAGCCAATGCAGGGATTCGGGTAGGTGATATTATTTTGAGCCTGAATCGACATCGTGTCACTAACCTGGCCGATTTTAATAAGGTTGTTAAGGGGTTACCAGCCAATAAAGGATTTCCGGTACTGGTCATTCGGCCAGAACTGGGTAAACGATTCTTTGTGGTGAGAATCCCGGAATAACTGCAGCCAGGAGACTGTCCGAAAGTCTTAACAAATCATAATCCTGCATTTTGCAGGATTATGGGTATAAATAAAGCCACACTATTGTGGCTTTATTTATTTTAACGATTAGAGCCCCCCCAAATAGTGTGTTAAAATGCGCCCATTCTTGATTTGAGCATTTTATTTTCAATCCACACAGGCAGGATTGACCGTATCACACCTCACACGTTTATCGCTGGATTTTAACTGAATGTCTTATTTAGATTGTATTCGTAACTTTTCCGTCATTGCCCATATTGATCACGGGAAATCAACGCTTTCTGATCGTTTGATTCAGTATTGTGGAGGACTAGCTGAACGGGAAATGCAGGCTCAGGTGCTGGATTCTATGGATATAGAACGTGAAAGAGGCATCACTATTAAGGCGCAGAGTGTCACACTGCAATATAAAGCCAGAGATGGTGAAACCTATACTCTGAATTTTATTGATACACCGGGCCATGTGGATTTTTCCTATGAAGTTTCCCGCTCGTTATCAGCCTGTGAAGGTGCTTTGCTGGTGGTAGATGCCGCGCAGGGTGTTGAAGCACAGACGGTGGCAAACTGCTATACCGCCATTGAACAGGATCTGGTGGTGGTGCCTGTTTTAAATAAAGTGGATTTACCACAGGCTGATCCTGATCGGGTGGCAGAAGAGATTGAAAATGTTATAGGCATTGAAGCCATAGATGCGGTGCAATGTAGTGCTAAAACCGGTCTAGGGATTGAAGAATTGCTGGAGCGTATTATTTCTGATATTCCAGCACCGAAGGGTGATCCTGATGCACCGTTGCAGGCATTGATTGTTGATTCCTGGTTTGATAATTATCTGGGCGTCGTCTCTCTGGTGAGAATCAAAAACGGTACATTGAAAAAGGGTGAAAAAATGAAGGTTATGTCCACAGGAGATATTCATGTGGTCGATCAGGTGGGAATTTTCACTCCCAAAAGAGAAAACAGACCTTATCTACGTGCCGGGGACGTGGGTTATATAGTTTCAGGTATTAAAGATATTCATGGCGCACCGGTTGGGGATACTATCACCCATGCTCAACAGGGTACTGACGAGCGGCTACCCGGCTTTGAACAGGTAAAACCGCAGGTTTATGCCGGTCTTTTTCCGGTATCTTCTGATGATTATGAGAACTTCAGGGATGCCCTTGGTAAATTGAGTTTAAATGATGCTTCGCTATTTTATGAGCCAGAGAGCTCAACTGCACTGGGCTTTGGCTTCCGTTGCGGTTTCCTCGGTATGCTGCATATGGAGATTATTCAGGAGCGATTAGAAAGAGAATATGATCTGGACTTAATCACTACCGCCCCTACGGTAATTTACCAAGTGTTAACCACTAAAAATGAAATCCTGCATATTGATAATCCTTCAAAATTACCAGAACCTAATTATATCGAAGAAGTCAGAGAACCGATTGTTGAAGCCCATATACTGGTGCCTCAGGAATATGTCGGTTCGGTGATTACACTCTGTGCTGAAAAAAGAGGCGCCCAGATAAAAATGGACTATCTCGGGAGTCAGGTGGCATTAACTTATGAATTACCCATGAATGAAGTGGTTCTCGACTTCTTTGACCGGTTAAAATCAACCAGTAGAGGCTATGCATCTCTGGACTATAATTTCAAAAAGTTTGCAGTTGCCGACGTCATTAAAATGGATTTATTGATCAATGGTGATAAAGTTGATGCGCTGGCAACCATTGTTCATCGTGAGTTTTCGCAAAATAGAGGTCGTGATCTGGTGGATAAAATGCGAGAATTAATTCCCCGGCAGATGTTTGATGTGGCCATTCAGGCGGCGATTGGTAATCAGATTATAGCCAGACAGACGGTAAAGGCATTAAGAAAAAATGTCACCGCAAAATGTTATGGTGGTGATGTCTCCCGAAAAAAGAAGTTACTGCAAAAGCAGAAAGCGGGTAAAAAAAGAATGAAACAGATTGGGTGCGTTGAAATTCCGCAAGAAGCATTTCTTGCTGTTTTGACGGTTGGAAAAGATTAACTATTAGATAATAATATTTCAGGAAGTATTGATGAGTTTAACATTTATTTTGAATGCTGCGACGATTATCGCTGGTATTATAGGTTTAGTGGATATCCTTATCTGGGAACCACGCAGAAGAGTGGCTATATTAAAGTTAACCAAATCAGGTAGTCATGATGAAGAAAAAGCTAGAGAGATAGCAAAGGAACCTGCTTACGTTGAAATAGCAAAGTTTTCTTTCCCTTTGTTGCTTATTTTTGTGCTGTTTCGTTCTTTTTCTGATTCGGTTGATTATGGACTGGTACTGATTATTGCCACAGCCGTGAGTGGCCTCATCTGGTTGGTTGATAAAATACTCTGGGAAAGAAAAAGAAAACAGGCAGTAACTAACCTCAAAAAAGAACATGAAAAGTTACCACAGATTGCTTTTGATGCCGTAGCAAGAGAACCGGTTATCGTAGAATATGCCAAAGCCTTTTTTCCAATAATTTTAATTATTGTTATTTTACGATCTTTTTTATTTGAGCCTTTTAAGATTCCTTCGGGTTCCATGAAGCCCACATTGGAGATTGGTGATTTTGTGCTGGTGAATAAATTTGCCTACGGTGTGAGGCTACCTGTAATCAATACCAAAATACTTGATACCGGCTCACCAAAACGTGGTGATGTTTTTGTTTTCAGATACCCGGGGAATCCCTATGAAGAATTGAGCGATGATGAAAAGGTTGATTATATTAAACGTGTTGTTGGCTTGCCGGGTGATACCATATTGTATAGAAATAGACAATTATATATAAAACCAAAATGTACTAAAGAGATGAAAATATGCCCGAAAGCTACAAAAATTGACACTAAAATGATTGCTAAAAATGGCTACTTTGATCGCAAGGATCAGATGAATCTTGATATTCTGGAAGAAGATTTGCTAGGCGTTAAACACAAGATATTACACGACAATCATGTTTCAGAATACAACTTTGAACTACAATTTGAATATCGCTGTATGCAGGGTGAAAAAGAATGGGTGGTCCCCGAAAAACACTATTTTGCCATGGGAGATAACCGTGAGCATAGTGCTGACAGCCGTTTCTGGTGTTTTGTTCCAGAAGAAAATCTGGTTGGTAAAGCCGTAGCGATCTGGATGAACTGGAACAGCAAGAATAAATATTATATTGATTTTTCTCGTATTGGTGGTATTAAATAGCTATCTATCCATAATAGGCTAAAATTAGCGATAGATTAGAGATAAACAGGAGTAATTATGCAATCGCAACAACGTAGATTAAATCGTCAACAGGGAATGACTTCCATTGGCTGGTTGTTTGTTATCGCGCTGATTGGTTTTTTCGCTCTGCTCATCTTAAAACTGGTACCCGTGTTTATGGAACGCTATGAAGTGATCAACGCGGTTGAGGGTATTGCGAAAGAAGAGGAAGCCTATAAATATAAAAAGCGTGAAATACGTCGAAAATTTAATGCCCGATTAAATCTAGCCACTGCGGTGGATAATGTTTCTTCAGATAATCTTGATATAACCAAAAATGATGACGGTAGTATTACATTACATGTGAAATATGAAGCAAAAAAACATTTTGCTGGCCCCTTTTATGTAATGGCCATTTTTGAAACAGAAGCGACGATACCCAGTGGCCCTAGCAATTAAAAAACTTGAACAGAAACTGGATTATCAGTTTAAAGATAAATCTCTTTTAGAGTTAGCCTTAAAGCATCGTAGTCTGGGTGCAAAAAATAATGAACGTCTGGAATATCTTGGTGATGCTATTTTAGGTTTTATTGTCGCTGATTTATTATTTAAAAAATTTCCCAAAGCTTCAGAAGGACAATTAAGTCGATTGAGAGCATTAGTTGTTAAAGGGGTATCCCTTGCAGAAATAGCCCTTGATCTTGATTTGTCTCAATTTGTCAAATTGGGACCGGGTGAATTAAAAAGTGGCGGTAATCGAAGGGAGTCAATATTGGCCGATACGGTTGAAGCAATACTAGGTGCCATTTATCTTGATAGCAATGAAGCTACTTTAAGAAAGATTATTTTAAAGCTGTTTCATGAAAAATTATCCGAACTTTCTTTGGAGAAAGCTGAAAAAGATCCCAAAACCAGGCTACAGGAACTTTTACAGTCACGACATTTTAATTTGCCAGATTATACGGTTACCGATACTCATGGAAAGGATCATGCCCAGCAATTTCAGGTAAGTTGCAGGGTAGAATATAAAAAGGGTGAAATTTTTGTGACTACATCAACTGCAACCAGCCGCCGTAAAGCCGAACAACAGGCAGCAGAGAATATGTTAAATAGGCTAATTAGCCTTCATTAAAGGCTTTCATCTGAAATTGTGAAGACAATCTGATTAAAATGATAAAAAAACAAAATAAGCAAAAAAAGTGTGGATTAGTCGCCATTGTAGGAAGACCCAATGTGGGTAAATCAACTTTATTGAATCATCTGATTGGTGACAAAATTTCCATTACCTCACGTAAGCCACAAACTACCCGCCACCGTATTACTGGTATTTTAACTACAAAAGATGCTCAAATTGTTTTTATTGATACACCAGGATTACATAAGCATGAAGCCAGAGCCATAAATCGCCATATGAACCGGGCGGCAAGTAGTAGTTTGCTTGATGTGGATGCGATAGTTTTTGTTGTAGATGCCGATATCTGGAATGAAGATGATGAACTGGTGTTATCCAAAATTAAAAGTGCTTCAGCACCGGTATTTTTATTTATTAATAAAATAGATAAATTGGCCACTAAGGAAGAGTTGTTACCGCTATTGGAAAAATACTCAACGTTGATGAACTTTAAAGAAATTATCCCCGGTTCGGCACTAAAATTTAAACAGCTGGATCAACTCAAGAACACGCTTATCACTGTTCTCCCTCAACAGACGTTTATGTTTCCGGAAGACTATATTACCGATAGAAGTGAACGATTCCTGGCGGCAGAAATCGTCCGGGAAAAGTTAATGCGTTCATTAGGTGACGAACTCCCTTATTCAACCACCGTAGAAATTGAAAAATTCAAGGTCAATGAGAAACAGATAATTGAAATCTATGCATTAATTCTGATTGAAAGAAAAGGCCAGAAAAAAATTGTTATTGGTCAAAAAGGCGCTCATTTAAAGAGAATTGGTTCAGAAGCTCGAGTTGATATGGAAAGATTATTTGGCCAAAAGGTATTTCTTAAACTCTGGGTAAAGGTTAAAGATGGCTGGGCAGATGATGAACGGGCGTTAAAAAGCCTGGGTTATACAGATTATTAATCAGGTAAAATCATAAATGGTATGATGATACAAAAGGTTGAATTTGAACCGGCAATTATTCTCCATCGAAAGCCATATAAAGAAACCAGTCTATTGGTTGATTTGTTGACGTTGAATTATGGGCGTATAGCATTAGTTGCCAATGGCGCCAGGAAATCAAGAGATAAAGCCGGTTTACTTCAGCCATTTCAAATGTTATCTGTTAGCTGGAAGTCGCGTTCTGATCTGGGCACACTAACCCAGGTTGAACTTATGAGTGCCTTAGTTGAGGATGGCGATCTGGGTATGGATTTCCCCTGGGTAAAACGATTACAGGGTTCAAGATTATATTGCGGCCTGTATCTTAATGAACTTATCATTAGATGTATTCAAAGAGTTCAGGCGATTGATGGACTTTTTCAACTTTACTGTCATAGCCTCGAGTTATTGCAAAGTGATATTGAAGAGGCGGTGGTTTTAAGATCGTTTGAATGGCAATTGATTCGCCTGTTAGGCTATGGTGTGTCATTAAACCAGACCAGAAATGGAATTGATATTGAACCTGATAAATATTATTACTATCATGTAGGGCATGGTATTGATGAAACTACTTCATCATCTCCACAGGCAGTCTCTGGTGCCGCATTACTGGAATTTCATTGTGGTCAATGGCATAAAGCTGAATTTGCTAAAGATGCCAGGCAATTGACATGGCAGGCATTGCAGCCTTTTATTGGTGATAAGCCATTCGCCAGCCGACGTCTTTATCAGGGATTATTACAGCAGCAGAAAAGTATAAAAATTTTTTAAAGGGTTCTATCACCGGGTATACGAACTTTTGATTATCAACGACATTATGAGAACCGATATGATTTATCTTGAGAATGAAATTTTATTGGGTGTGAATATTGATCACATTGCCACTTTGCGACAGGCGAGGGGTACGCAATATCCTGATCCGGTTCAAGCTGCATTATTAGCCGAACAGGCTGGAGCTGATGGTATTACCGTTCACCTCAGGGAAGACCGTCGTCATATAGTTGATCGGGATGTGGAGATATTAAAGCAGGTGATCACTACACGCATGAATCTGGAAATGGCAGTAACAGATGAAATGATTGCTATCGCATTGAAAATTAAACCCACCTATTGTTGCCTGGTACCTGAAAAAAGAGAAGAAGTGACAACAGAAGGTGGTCTGGATGTATTCGGAAAACAGGAATCAGTAGCTGGGGCAGTAAAAAAATTAACAGCTGCAGGCATACAGGTATCATTATTTATCGATGCTGATCCGAGGCAAATAGAAGCTGCTGCCAGATGTAATGCACCAATCATTGAAATACACACGGGACATTACGCCGATGCGGAAACTGATTCTAGTCAGTTGCAAGAACTGGAGAAAATCATCCGGGGTGTTGAGCTAGCTGATAGTTTAGGTATACAGGTCAATGCCGGCCACGGTTTGCATTATCATAATGTAAAGCCAGTTGCCGCCATTAAAAAAATTGTAGAACTGAATATTGGTCACTCAATTATCGCACGGGCAAGTATGACAGGCCTTGAGGCGGCGGTTGCTGATATGAAAGCTTTGATGCTGGAGTCAAGGGTTTGAGTGTTATTGCAATAGGCACGGATATTGTTTCTGTTTCCAGAATAAAATCGATATACGAACATTCTGGACAAAAATTTGTTGAACGGATACTAACCGAACATGAAATCAGTCAGATGTCAGATTCGCTTAATGTAAAAATTGCTTATCTGAGTAAACGCTGGGCTGCGAAAGAGGCAATTTCAAAAGCATTTGGAACAGGTATTGGTGAAAAATTATCCTTCCAAGATCTGGAAATTTCACATCTGGAATCGGGGCAGCCATTTGTTATATTGAATGCAAGGGCAAAAAAATTGGCAAAACTAAAGGGTATCAAAAAACTTCATATCAGTATTAGCGATGAAAAAAAATATGCCGTTGCTTTTGTTGTAGCTTCATCAACCTGATACCTTCTGAAACCTGCATAATCATGTGTCATATGTCATGGATTTAGATATCCGTTGCTTCCTGCATCAACAGGAATTCCTGCTCCACCTTTTCCATAATGGCCAAAATTTCATTAAATAATTCATTTATCTGATCAAATTGATCCTGTTTGAGGTTGTTTTCAAGATCATATATTCTATCTTTTAGTTCTGGTATCCCGGTATAACATAAAGCGCCATGGAACTTATGCACCTGTTTTGAAAAATCCATATAATTATTAGTATGTAATAAATTTTTCAAAGAAATTTTTGTCTGGGAAAAAGACTTGATAACAGAAGACAACATATCCCAGGCAAGTTCCTGCTTATTATTAGAGAGTTTCAGGCAGTGCTTCCAGGAAATAAAGTTAGCATGTTTTTGACCAGGATGACTCTCATTGGTGTTTTCAGAGACAGACAAAAGTGTCGGGGATTGAGTCGCTGAAAATGTATTCCGGTTCCATTTATTAAGTATCTTAATGAGATCTTTTTCACTTAGTGGTTTGGACAGGTAATCACTCATTCCCTGTTTAATTAACTGCTGTTTTTCACCTTTCATGGCATGAGCAGTTACAGCAATTATTGGTGTGGATTGATTTAAACTATCTTCTCTGATAATTTTGCTACTCTCAATACCATCGAGTCTGGGCATTTGAATGTCCATGAAAATCAGGTCAAATGTTTTTTCTTTTGCTAGTTCTACGGCCTGGACCCCATCTATAGCGGTATCTGAACGGATGCCCAGATCGAGAAGAATCGCTTGCACTAATTTGAGATTTGATTCGTTATCATCTGCTACCAGTATTTGTAAGTCATTTTGTGGTATTTGAGACTTTTGTTTACTATTTTCACGTTGTTTTTTATGTCGTCGAGGAAATATTTTCTCCAGGCAGGTTGATAGTGCCTGTCGAATAACCGGTTTAGTCAGAACCTGATTTGCTCCCTGTTTTTGTAGTGAGTGTATAATTGCATCAGAAGTGGCTGTTGAAAGAGCCAAAATCTTACCTGTAAATTCAGGGTTGTTAACTAACCATTGATGGACCTCTTTAATATTTTGATCATCACCACTTGTTGAGACGATTAATAATGGGTTTTGATCAGAGCCCACCTGTAATAAATTAACTTTCATATTTTGTAATTGTTGTTTTAATTCATGGGTTGATTCTGAAAGCCGGGTATTAAATCCCCAGTTATTTAAGATATGTTTAAGTGATAGAGCGAGCGTTTTATGGGGTTCGCAAAGAAAAACATCTCTACCTTTCCAGTTGGATGGAATTTTATATTCTATTTTCGATTCAGAGTATTTGGTCTTCAATGTAAACCAGAAATCGGCTCCCTGACCATGTTCACTTGAAATTCCTATTTCTCCTCCCATTTTTTTTACAAGTGATTTACTGATGGCCAAACCCAGACCGGTACCACCATATTTTCTCGTGGTTGAGGTATCTGCCTGACTGAATGATTTAAATAATTTTTTCTGCTGTTCCTTTGTTAAACCTGGACCTGTATCTGAAATAACAAATTTTAACAAGCAACTATCGAAGTAACTTTCTTCTAACATCACCCTGACAATAATGCTGCCATATTCCGTGAATTTAATGGCGTTGTTTATTAGATTGGTTAAAATTTGTCTGATTCTAACGCTATCTCCAACCACTATCTGCGGAACATCTTCATAAACAAAGTTCACTAATTCAAGACTTTTATTCTGAGCGATAGGAGCTAATAAACTTAGTACATCTTCAATAGACTGTCGGATGTCAACCTCGCTTTCCTCAAAACGCATTTTACCGGCTTCAATTTTAGAGAAATCCAGGATACCATCAATTATTGCCAGTAGACCGGTAGCTGATTTTTCAATGGTATGCAGATAATCAAGCTGTTTTTCTGATAGTTCTGTTTTTAACAATAAATTACAGAAACCAATAACTCCATTCATTGGTGTTCTTATTTCATGGCTCACATTGGCAAGAAATTCAGATTTAATTTTGGTGGCTTCCTGAGCCTGTTTACGTGCTAAATCTAGCTCCACATTCTGAATTTCAATAGTTTCTAGAGTCTGAGTTAAATCTGCTGTTGCCTGATTAACATTATGTTCAAATTTCTCTGTATTTTCTCTTAACAAATTGGCGAGAGAAATAATCCCCTCAGCCAGGGCATTTATCTCTGGTGTGGAAGAAATATTGTTTTTTGGATTCAAATCACCCTGTTGAATCTTTTTGATTTTTTTAACTAATTTAAATATTGGCCCTGTGACAGAACGGGTCATTGCGATTGCGAAAAAAATGCCAAGTAACAAACTACCTGATAAAATGTAAAAAGAATGAATAAGTATCTGATAACTTTCCTGTCGGATGAAATCGGTATCTATTTCAGCGGCAAGGTATCCAAAGGTTTCATCTGGCGCGCTATTTTTCTTGGATGTCAATGAATGACTTTTAACCAGAGGCTGATAAATTTTGAAATTATTATCACTCCAGATGATCTGTTGTTTAGTGGGTAAATTTTTGCCCTTCCACTGGAGAGCTCTGATTTTTAATCTATCTGCAGCCTGTGCTGCAGCCTGATTATTTTTATCAAAAACCATCATCGTATTCAGGTGTTTCATGGTGCTTTTAGAAATAGATATCAGGCCCAAAATGCTATCCCTGTCACCCTTTTGAAGTGCCTCCCCACCGGTGTAGGCAAGGTGTTGTATCATAACGCTAGTACGATTAAGAAGATCAGATTTTTGTTCTACTTCGTGAAGGTGGAAAAAGTAGCTGGCCAACGAGATAGCAACAAGCACCGCAGGAAGTGTTGCTGTGAGTAATATCCGCCCGTTGATTCCCAACTTATTAAACAATGAAGCTATCCTCTTCAATATGGAGTAGACAAGCATACCGTATTGAAATTTAAAGATAAATCTAAAATCCTCCACAAAATCACAAACCTCTCAGTAAAATAGGTTTTATTATGTGGTCGCAATCAAGGTGGCTCTTTTGGGTGCAGGGTAACCCTCAATGGTCAGTTGGTTATTTTCAGGGTCCAGGAAGTCACTAAGTGACTGATAAGTCATATTTTTTGTCTGCCTTTGTTCGTCAGGGCTGGTCTGATTAACATCAATAAGTTCAATGTTTTTAAAACCTGTGCGCGCGAGCCATTTTTCAAGTGCAGGAGCGGAAGGGATAAACCAGACATTTCGCATTTGTGCATAGCGATCTTCTGGGACTAGCACCTGATTTTCATCACCTTCAATAACCAACGTTTCCAGAATTAATTCGCCCCCCTCGCGCAGTAAACTTTTCAGGTGAATAAGAAAATCAATTGGGGAACGCCGGTGGTAAAGAACACCCATGCAAAAGATACTATCAAAGCCATGAGAAATCATTTGTGCTGGTAGATGCTCTATGCCAATGGGGAGCAGATGGAGCGGATATTGTGGTAAATAGTGTTTAAATAACTGAAATTGAGCCCAGAATAATTGTGAGGGATCGATACCGATTACTCGCTTAGCTTTTTCCGCGGCCATACGCCACAGGTGATAACCATTACCACAACCAATGTCCAGTACATGACGATTTTTAAGGGGGCTAATATGTGGCACTATTCGTTGCCATTTCCAGTCAGAGCGCCATTCACAGTCTATTTCGTGGCCGAAGAGCGCAAAGGGACCTTTTCGCCAGGGATGGAATTCTTCAATAATATCTGAAATCATCTGGTGTTGTTCAGCAGTTAAATCTTCTTTCTGTCCAATTTTAACGGTGTCCGACAGGTTAACAACCGATGGTGAAATGTCAGGTAGGGCGTTAAGTAATTTTTGCCATTTATGCAGTTGCCCATGTTCATATTGCGCAAGTCGAGTTTCAAGCCCTTTTTGAAAATAGGGTATCCAGTTTTCTAAGCGGGTTTTTTCAAGCATTTTCAGGTCGTCTGAACAACGGATCATAGTCGATTAACTTATTTTATTGTGATTAGGGATACAAAATTAAGCTGTTGAAACCAGCTGTGAATGTGGGCAAAACCTGCTTCATTGAGCCTGCTGTGATGTTCCTCAAGTGTTTCGGGTATTAACACATTTTCCAGGGCTGCTCGTTTTTGCGAGATTTCAAGGTCACTATAGCCGTTCTGTTTTTTGAATAAATGGTGCTGCTGTGTAAATAACTGGTTAATTTCTTTGTCGTTGAAAGCCAGTTTTTCAGAGAGGATCAGCGCACCACCAGGTTGCAGTACTTCATATAAGCGCTTTAGTAAAGTACTACGAGATGGCTTGTCTAAAAACTGTAGTGTGAAATTTATTACAATTAACGATGCCTTCCGGTAATCAAAGTCTAGAATATCAGCCTGACAAATAGTCGTTTTGATCGGGGATCGAAAAGCACAGAGGTGTTGCTGGCAACGCTCAACCATCGCCTGTGAATTATCAATTCCTATAATTTCATAATTTTCAGTTTCTACCTGTTCCCGGATAGATAAGGTCGCAGCACCAAGGGAACAACCCAGATCATAAACTATTGAATTTTCCTGAACAAATTGATTAGCCAATGAGCCAATACCCTGAATAATGTCATTATATCCCGGAACGCTGCGGCTAATCATATCAGGAAAAACTTCAGCAACCTTATGATCAAATTTGAAGGCTGCTGTTTTCCTGGGTGTAGAAAATAATGCGTCAGATTTAGTCACGTTTTTACAATAGTCTTCTGCTGTTTATGGTTGGTATAGTATATACTACCGCTCGAAATATATTAATAGAGCAAGCCAATTGTTAAATTTAATAATATGAACCAGAAAAATGAGTTAAAACAGAAAATTCTATCAGAAACAGCTAAAATTGACTGGTCAGCACTGGAAACATTTTATGCGAAAGGCAGTGTTATCTGGGTATCATCTAACGTTGATCTGATAGATATAGCAATGAAGTTTGCTGAAGATGATACCGCATCTATCCAGAATCTACTGGTCTCGGGTGAAATTGAAAAAATGACACCAGAAAAAGCAAGGAAATGGCAACAGCAATCTGGACTCTGGGCTACTGTAGTCGCGCCCTGGGTACTGGTACAGCATCGCCCAAAAATAAATTAATCTTCGAGGTAATTTCGTGAAACAGACTTTTATACCCGGTAAAGATGCCGCGCTGGAATCTTCTATTGCTAAAATGCAACAAAAACTTCTCACGTTAGGTTTCGATATTGAGGAAGCGTCCTGGCTTAATCCTGTACCTTACGTCTGGTCTGTTCATATTCGTGATAAGGATTGCCCATTGTGTTTTACTAATGGTAAGGGTGCTTCAAAAAAAGCAGCGCTGGCTTCGGCATTGGGAGAATATTTTGAACGCCTTTCCTGTAATTATTTTTTTGCAGATTTTTATCTTGGGGAAAAATATGCCAGTTCATCTTTTGTGCATTATCCTGATGAGCAATGGTTTGCTGTTTCGGAAAATCAGTTACCTGATCAGTTGATGGATCAACGCATGAAAGATTTTTATGATGCCGAAGGTGAATTACGTGCGGAACATCTGATTGATTGTAATAGCGGTAATAAAGAGCGAGGGATCTGTGCATTGCGCTATCAGCGACAATCTGATGGTAAAGATGTCTTTGTGCCTGTGGCTGTTATTGGCAACTTGTATGTCAGCAATGGTATGTCTGCAGGTAACACTGTTACAGAAGCTCGTGTTCAATCGTTATCGGAAATTTTTGAACGAGCCATTAAAAACCGTATTATCAGTGAAGCCATATCATTACCAGAAATTCCCCTTGAAGTTCTGCAGAGATACCCGACAATTATGGAGTCTATTGAAACCCTGGAAAAGGAAGGTTTTAAGATCTATTGTTTTGATGCCTCTCTCGGAGGTCAATTTCCAGTGATTTCTGTAGTACTACTTAATCGAGATAACGGCACCGCTTATGCCTCTTTTGGTGGACACCCACGATTTGAAGTGGCCCTTGAAAGAACCGTTACTGAATTATTGCAAGGCCGCAGTCTGAAGGATCTGGATGTATTCACCCCCCCTACGTTTGATACTGAGAGTGTGGCTGAACACCATAACCTCGAAACGCATTTTATTGACTCAAGTGGATTACTGAGTTGGGATCTGTTTAAAGCGACCCCGGATTATGAATTTGTTGACTGGAATTTTGCTGGAACAACGGAAGAGGAATATCAGCATTTAATGGCTATTTTTAATGCGCTAGATAAAGAAGTATATATTTCTGACTATGAGCATCTGGGCGTTTATGCCTGTCGAATTATTGTGCCGGATTTTTCAGAAATTTACCCGCCTGAGGAACTGGTATGGAATAATAATAATAGTGGGAACAATATCAGAGAAGTATTACTGCAGCTACCTGGAAAAGGTTCAGATAACGATTTTCTCAATCAGATTATGAGTGATTTGGATGCACTGGATATCGATGAAAGTGCATCAGTAGCCGAATTTATCGGTATTGCTCCTGAAAATGGAAATCCCTGGCAGACGTTGAGATTTGCTGAACTTCGAGCATTGATAGCATTAGCTCTGGGTGATTTGGAATCAGCCCTTGATGGTATTTTATGGACATTGGATTTTGCCGAGAGTACGTTTCCCCAGGAGCGCATTAAATTCTACCGCGCACTGAGCAACTTACTGGAAGTCGCCATTAAAGAGCCAGTACTGATTAAGGAATATCAACAAGCTTTTGAAAATATGTATGGTGAACAGGCCGTTAGTGAAGCACTGTTGCATCTAAATGGTGAAAAACATTTTGCCGGATTGAACAGTAGCTCTTTAGAACTGGAAAATTTCCCGTTACATCAGAAACTTCTCTCTGCCTATGAAAAATTGCAAAGAGCTAAACGATAGCGGTATGTCTGGCAAATGGATTAAGGAATATTTATTATTACCAGTTGACTTATAATGATTAATTAAGATAGATTCCTGAGGTAGTAAGGGCTATCACCTTAAGGATTCCTGATGGAACAGCACACATTTAATAAGTTATGGAAAAATTCATTTATAGTTTTTTTACTTTTTAGTACTATTGTAATAGTGAGCTGTGGAGGTGGCAGTACTAGTACCAGTTCTTCACAGCCGCCAGCGCCCCCTGCTTCAAAGATTCCAGATACTAAAGCGGTTACTCCGATCCCTCCCCTGATAGCAGTAGCACCTGAACCAGCTCCAATGGTGGTCACTCAGGCAATATTAAGAGTGGTTCACCGAAATACGATTTCGGGTATCCTTTCACCCAATGGAGATTATATAGATAGTGATAATGCAACGGTTGAAAAACGAGGTTCACTGGGGCTTTATTTTGAAGTGACACGTGAAACCGATAACCGTTACCGCATTGAGCCAGAAAACAATGGCTTAGCTTATTTCAGAGTAATTACTACCAAATCGAATGGCTCTAAAAGAGTGCATAATTTTTATGGAGTTAAACCTGGCTTTTACATGACTTTTGATACTACCGATGTTGCATTTCAGAAGCCGGAAAACCCATTAACTCTGTGCAAAAAGGTGGATATTCGATTGCTCAATTTACCCGCGACTGGAAGTGATTCCATTATCTCTATCAACGGATTTAATCTTTCAAATCCGTTGATAGAACAAAGCAAAGGTTTTGTACAAGGTATCAATCTATGCCCAATTGATTTGGAGCTTCATTACCTTGCACTGGTAGTTATTGAAAATTCGGAGTCTGACATTCGTTACGGCTTCAACTTTTATCAAAATCTGCAAGAGAATGATTTTCTGGAAGTTGATTTAGCTTACCAGGCTGATATTATTCCCTGGCAATCAAATCATGAAATAGGTAACGATTTTCAGCTGTACGGTTTTCAAAACGGCTGGAGTAAATATGAATTACTTTATAGCAGTCCCAAACGCAATAATACAGCCGGTACTTTCCCTGAATTTAGTCAATTGGCATTAAGTACTTTTCGATTTATAAGTGATTCAACTAATCTTGATAGTGGCATTAATATGTTCACCCGCGAACTGGCAGCAGATGTTTCTCAAGTCGATTTTGCTATTAATAATATGGAGTTTACTGATTTATCCTTAAACCCGTTAGACTTAAGTTGGTTAAATGTTGGTGTTGATCAACCTGAAGTGATAACCGGTTTGATTTTTAATAGCAGTTTAAAACAAAGTTATGCATTTATGTCTATGGATGACTCTGTGCTCAGTAGTGGCAAATTTGACTTCCCTCTAGATGATGTTCCTCTACTGGTCGACAGCCTGCTATTTTCTGTTACCGGAGCTGCGGGTATCAATAATACAGATTATAATTACATTTCAGAAGCTGCGTTATTTTCCGGATTTTTGTACTGGCCTGATGAAACAGTGAACGTCACGGTTAATTCTGATGTTTTTATCAGTGCAAATGGTTCCGAAATATTACAATTTATTCTGGATAATAAATTATAATTTCAGCTGAAATATACCCGTTCTACTTGAAGATGCATGTTTCAGAGTTCAGACGGGAAGTCAGAACAAGGCGCAACTTGCAGCGAATGGTTATTCCCTTCGCAAAAGTTGCAACGCAGGGCTGGCTTCCCGTCTGAGCTCCCGTAGGGCAAGAGGATAAGCGCGCATCTTCGGTGTTATAAAAGTTTGCGTTAGAATGACTAACACTTCACTTTTATGCCTTGAATCTGCACGCTTCTTCTCTTGCTGAAATCATGCATCTTCAAGTAGAACGGGTATATACCCGCTGGTATCTGATTTATAGTTGTTGTTTTATTGTTTCCGGTAGATGTTTTGACCTTCCTTTATGGTTTCTATAATCTTTATGCTGTTTAAGTCCATTGACGGGATAGTCAATGGATTTTTGTCGAGTATGACAAAATCGGCCAGCTTGCCCACTTCTATAGAACCCTTGGCTTTTTCTTCAAAATATTGTCTTGCGGCATTAATGGTGATGGATTTTAAGGCCTGCATCACTGTCACGCGTTGGTCTTTTCCAATAATCTGACCACTGCGGGTTATCCTGTTTACCTGACTGGACAGTATCATAATGGAATTGGGTAAGGTTACTGGAGCATCGTTATGGGCGGTGTAGCGCAGTTTTCTTTTTAATGCGGATTGGGTGGGTGATACCCGTTCTGCGCGCGCTTGTCCCAGCACCGAATCACGATGCCAGTCGCCCCAGTAGAATGTATGGACAGTCATAAACGAAGGGATGACCTTTAACTTTTTTAACTGATCCAGTTGATCTTCTCTGATAATTTGCGCATGGATCAGTACAGGTCGAATATCTGTATCAGGAAATTGTTTTTCGGTGGCAGTTAATACTTTAATATATTCATCGGTGGCTGCATCACCATTGCTATGTGCCAGAAGTTGCCATTTGTTGGCAAATGCCATTTGCATATAATGGCTCAACTTCTGAGGATTCATAGCGGCATAACCGGCATAATTCCGAGGTTTTCCAGCAGGTGGTTTAAAATATGGCTGGGTCAACCAGGCTGTTTTTCCCTGAGGAGAGCCATCTAAGGAAAGTTTCATTCCACCAATACGATAATGATGGATATAGTTATGGGGTTGAGTTTTCATCATTTTTAAAAAAGCATCATCACTTTTAAAAAAATCAGGTCCCGGATATGCAACCACATCTATATCAAGCAGGTTGGCAGCAGAAGCCGCCACCAATCCCTTAATATTATTTGCTGATGCACGACCTTCCTGTACTGTGGTAAATCCTGCTTTTACATATTGGAGTTGAGCCTGTTTTATTAAATTAAAAAGGCTGGCGACAGATTTGGGTTTGATCACTTCTAACGCTACTTTGAACAGGATGGATTCTTCCAGTACGCCATTGGGTTGTTGACTACCTGCTATCCTCCTGATCACGCCGCCTGGCGGGTTTTCAGAGTGCTCATTAATGCCCAGCAGCTCCAGGCCTTTTGAATTTACTACGCCCAGATGAGCTGATTGATGGATAATCAGTACCGGTAGGTCTGAACTGATTTTATCTAAATCTCTGGCTGTGGGATGTTGCCTGGAAGCCAGTTGAGAATCATCATAGTTCATGCCAATAATCCAACCGGTTTCTTTAGCCTGTGGGCTAGCGGCATGTTCTTTCATCAAGCGAATAATATCATTAATATTTTGGCTTACGCCTTCGGGTGGTGCCGCCAGATTAGCCGATTGAGCCAGAACACCTACCAGAGAAAAATGCCCGTGAGCATCAATAAAACCCGGTAAAAGTGTTTTACCCTGTAAATTGATAAGGTGGGTTTTATCACCTTTAAAGTTCAGAATATCACTCCGATTCCCCACAGCAATAATCCGTCCGTCTTTAACTGCAACGGCTTCGGCAGAAGGTGATGAGTCCTCCAGAGTAATAATGGTTCCACCCAGATAGATACTGTCCGCTTTGGGCTGGTCTTTAGAATCACAGGCCGCGAGCAGGCTGAAGAGAAAAGTACTAAAAATGATCAGATATAATTTAACAGGAAATTTGAACATAATCGATGCAAGGCTATAGATACATGATGTTACTTTACCCTAACGAACTGATTATGGGTATATATTTTCTCTGTAAAAGGTTGGAGCTATGTTGTCATTAACGATGTCCTTTGTAAGAGATTAGCGCAAAATACTGTAAGGCTCTTGCAAGCTAAAACCAAACCGATTAATGTCGATCCTGCCAAGACGGCATCACTTACTTTTCCAGGAGGGAAAACATGAAAACTTTATCTAAAATCATTTTTATTTCATTCGTTATGTTCACCATAACCCCAGCTATGGCTAAGAAACCAACCACTACACCGGCAGTTCAGCAGGCAGCTGAAAAAGTTAGCCTGAATAACGGCGATGCACAAACTCTGGCTACCGTGTTAAAGGGTGTTGGTTTGAAGCGAGCTGAGGCGATTGTGAGTTATCGCAAAGATCACGGTCCTTTCAAAGCCATTGAAGATCTGGCAAACGTCAAAGGAATTGGTGTTGCAACCGTGGAAAAAAATAGAGCCAGGATATCTTTGTAAATTGATGGTTCAATGTACGCTACGGCAGGAAGTTCCTGCCGTTTTTCCCCTTTACTCCGTATGTTTCGGCTGCAGATGCAGGGATTGCATTTTCTCTACCTGAATCCAGAGAGTCGGCCAGAGTAAACCGATTAAGGTACCCATTATCACGCCCGAAAAATGAGCCTCAGTAGCCACATGGGCGTTGATGAGTTGTTCCACACCGGTGGTTGAACCGTAAAGATATTCCCAGATAACTTTTCCCCAAAGTCCAAAAAATAGCAGATAGCCTACCCAGTATTTACAGCGAATATCAAAAATGGCAGAAGCCGCCAACCAGCCATGCAATACACCGGAAAATCCTACATACCATTTCAGTTCAGGAGCAAACCAATACAAAAGCATCAGATGGGTAGGGGCAAGGATGATAAAAAAGATGAGCCATTTTGTCTGAGACAATTGAAATCGAAAAATCCACCAGATTAACACAATACCTACGGCATTAAGGCCCCAATGAAACCAGTTGGTATGAACCAGATTTGCAGTTAAAAACCGCCACCATTGGCCTGCATCTATCTGGTTAACATCGTAACGAAATAAATCTCGAGCAGGATCACCCCAGAAAGCTAATGCAGTCATTAATAGAAGCAGAAAGAGAACCAGTGCATTTTCTTTGAGGAATGTTGTCATGGGCAATTTTATACAAATCGGGATGAAGACAGTATACAAATAATAAAGCCGACAATAAAGTCGGCTTTATGGGTTGCTTGAATTATGGCTCCCCTTGCTGGACTTGAACCAGCGACATATGGATTAACAGTCCACCGTTCTACCAACTGAACTAAAGGGGAATAAATCCGTCCGCTTAAGGACGGCGTGCATGATAATCATTCTTTCACCACAGGTCAATACTGAATATCATGCATTTAGTAACATTTTTGCGGCTTTTTCAAATCGGTCCAGTGCGCTCTCCAGGGTTGACATGCTGGCGGCATAAGAAATCCTTACATAACCGGGAGCACCAAAGGCTGAACCGGGTACCAGTGCCAAACCGACCTTTTCCAGCAAAAAGGCAGCAAAATCAACATCATTGTTAATTTCATCAGAGGCGTCAATGAGTTTCTGGATACGCGGAAAAGAATAAAACGTTCCATCGCTGGCCAGGCATTCCACGCCGGGCATTGTATTTAATCGAGCCAGCACATAATCATGGCGTTCATGGAAGGCTTTTAGCATAGGAGCAATACAACCTTGATCACCATTTAATGCCGCAACAGCTGCTGCCTGTGATGGAGCAGCCGGGTTACTGGTACTTTGAGACTGAATTTTTTTCATCGCAGCAATGAGTTCGGCCGGGCCTGCGGCATAGCCGATACGCCAGCCGGTCATGGCATAGGCTTTTGAAACTCCGTTGAGTACAACGGTTTGAGCATAAAGTTCGGGGCAGGCAGTGACAATATTGATAAAGGGTTCATCACTCCAGACAATATGCTCATACATATCATCGGTGGCCAGAATAATATGCGGATATTGTAATAAAACCTTTGCCAGTGCCTGTAATTCATCTTTTGTATAGCTGACACCAGTAGGATTGCTTGGGCTGTTCAAACTCACCATGCGTGTTTTGGGTGTAATGGCAGCCTGTAACTGTTCTGGTGAGAGTTTCAGATTTTGTTCCAGTGTAGTTTCCAGTATTATTGGTTTGCCACCGGCAAGAATTACCATATCCGGATAGGAGACCCAATAGGGGGCGGGTATGATGACTTCGTCACCGTCATTGAGTAGTGCCTGACACAGATTGTAAAAACTTTGCTTGCCACCAGAGGAAACGAGGATTTGACCGGGGCTATAATCCAGTTGATTGTCTCGCGAAAATTTGGCGATAATAGCCTGTTTGAGTTCGGGGGTACCATCCACAGCGGTATATTTGGTTGCACCGGCTCGAATCGCAGCAATAGCAGCTTCCTTAATATGTTCGGGTGTATCGAAGTCGGGTTCGCCTGTACCGAGTCCGATAACATCTTTTCCCTGTGCTTTAAGCTCGGCAGCTTTCGCTGCAACGGCCAGAGTAGGTGATGGTTTAACGGCTTTAACCCGCTCGGAAAGCTGTATACTCACTGGTATTTCCTCATAATCTAAACAGTTACCTAACACCTGATTAGATGTTAATATTAAGTCTCTAAGAATAGTCTTATGCTAACTCAAAGCTGAACTAAAGACTACGTAAAAAACGCGGAAAAATATGGAAAAAAAATTTGAATTAGTTTCGGATTTCAAACCTGCTGGTCATCAGCCACAGGCAATTGAAAAATTAATAGAAGGTCTGGAAGATGGCCTGGCAACGCAAACACTTTTAGGGGTTACCGGGTCAGGGAAAACCTATACCATTGCACAGGTTATCGCGCAAACTCAACGCCCCGCCATTTTAATGGCACCAAACAAAACGCTGGCAGCCCAGCTCTACGGCGAAATGAAAGAATTTTTTCCCAACAACGCTGTTGAATATTTTGTTTCCTATTATGATTATTATCAACCTGAAGCTTATGTACCTGCTTCTGATACCTTCATTGAAAAAGATGCCTCTATTAACGACCACATTGAACAGATGCGATTATCGGCAACCAAAAGCTTACTGGAAAGAAAAGATACCATTATCGTTGCTTCGGTATCGGCTATTTATGGTCTGGGTGATCCGGATACCTATCATTCCATGGTGCTACATATGCAACGGGGCGATGCGGTGGATCAACGCTATATATTAAGGCGGTTGGCGGATATGCAATATACTCGAAATGACGTAGCCTTCCAACGGGCTACCTATCGCGTCAGGGGTGATGTGATTGATATTTTTCCCGCAGAATCCGACAGAGACGCCATCCGTATAGAATTATTTGATGATGAGATTGAGACTATTTCCTTTTTCGACCCGCTAACCGGTGAAATAACCGCTAAATCTGCCCGGGTAACGGTTTACCCGAAAAGCCACTATGTCACCAGCCGCGATCGAATTCTGGGTGCCATTGATGAAATTAAAATTGAATTACGCCAGCGGCTGAATGATTTAAAAAAAGCTAACAAACTGGTGGAAATGCAGCGCCTTGAACAACGAACGCGCTTCGATCTGGAAATGATGCAGGAATTGGGTTATTGCTCAGGTATTGAAAATTATTCACGCTACCTATCCGGCAGAAACTCCGGCGAACCACCACCCTGTCTTTTTGATTATTTACCTAAAGATACCATTCTCATCACTGATGAGAGTCATGTCACCATTCCCCAGATTGGTGCTATGTACAAAGGTGATCGATCTCGTAAGGAAAATCTGGTTGATTACGGTTTTCGCCTGCCATCAGCTCTGGATAACCGTCCCTTAAAATTTGATGAATTTGAACGCTTAATGCCCCAGTGTATTGCTGTTTCAGCGACACCGGGTAACTATGAGAATGAAAAATCCGGTCAGGTAGTGGAGCAGGTAGTGAGACCCACAGGCCTGATCGATCCAGAAATTTCTGTAAGACCTGTGACCACTCAGGTGGATGATTTATTATCTGAAATTAACCTGCGGGTGGACAAACAGGAGAGGGTACTGGTAACCACCTTAACCAAAAGAATGTCGGAAGATCTGACCGATTATCTGGGCGAACACGATATTAAAGTGCGTTATCTGCATTCCGATGTGGATACCATTGAAAGAATGGAGATTATCCGAGATCTAAGACTGGGGAAATTTGATGTGCTGGTGGGCATTAACCTGCTCAGAGAAGGTCTGGATATTCCTGAAGTTTCTCTGGTAGCGATACTCGATGCCGATAAGGAAGGATTTCTGCGTTCTGAACGCTCACTCATCCAGACCATGGGTCGGGCTGCCAGAAACCTCAATGGCCAGGTTATCCTCTATGCTGATAAAATTACCGGCTCAATGGAAAGAGCGATGGCTGAAACCGAACGGCGTAGAAAAGTGCAACAGACATTTAACAAAGAGCATAATATTACCCCGAAAAGCATCGTTAAAAAAGTCAGAGATATTATGGAAGCGGGTTATGACTTTAAAGATAACAAAAAACGTCGTCAAAAAGTGGCCGAAGCCGCAGCCCAATATAAGGTGGATACTCATCAGGATCTGGGTAAACAGGTGAAGAAGATGGAAAAAGTGATGTTCGAATATGCCGAACAGCTGGAATTTGAAAAAGCAGCGGCACTAAGGGATCAGATAGCTGAAGTGAAAAAACTCTGGCTTAAAAATTAAAATGG
>DRNA01000188.1 GCA_011322365.1 Aeromonadales bacterium
AATTAGGTTAACCGCCAGACAGGATGAACAGTATCGCGTTTATCTGGAAGGTAAATTGCAGGCGACACCGTTGGTTTTATGTCAATTGTGTTTATCGCCCATGCGGGTAGAGATTGCAGAACAGTTTAGCTGGCTTGTAGTAAAAACAGATGAGCAGGCAGAGAATGCGCTTGCGGACCATGATCCGGTTTTTGCTAATGAGGATCGAGTTAATCTGTTAAGATTAATTGAAGATGAAATGATATTGGAATTACCTCTGGCACCTTCTCACGAATTAAAAGAAGGTTGTCTGACTCATGAAAGTTTTGAGCCAGCAGTTGCTGAGAGAGAATTCGATAGTACAGAACAAACGAAACAGCCGGTGTTAGAAACAACCCGACCGTTTGCCGATTTGAAAACATTGATAGCTGAAAATAAAAAGCATCAATAGACAGATTATTTAGACGAACACATTTAGGAGATTTGCCATGGCAGTTCAAAAAAGTAAAGTATCTCGAGCAAGACGTGATCAACGTCGTTCACATGATGCATTGAGCGCACCCACTTTAACTGAAGACCAAACCACTGGGGAAATACATCGACGTCATCACGTTACTCCAGACGGTTTTTTTAAGGGCCGTAAAGTTCAGTAAGCATTTTAACTGCTGAAACTAACTTGCCTGCAATAACTTTAGCAATCGACTGCATGGGGAGCGATTCCGGTCCCCATGTTATTTTAGAAGCCTCGCTTTGTGCTTTAAAAGCAGATCAGACACTTTTCTTTTTCTTTGTTGGTGATAAAACAGTCATCAGTAATATCCTGTCTCAACCTTTATTTAAGCAACTTAACGCTGATCAGTTACGATCCTCTCAATACGAAATTGTGCATGCACAGCAGGAAATTACCATGCAGGTAAAACCCTCAGCAGCATTTCGTAAAAAAGATAGTTCGTCCATGGGTATTGCTCTACAACTGGTTGCTTCTGGAAAGGCTCAGGGATGTGTCAGTTCAGGTAATACAGCAGCTCTGGTATTACTAGCTCGTCATTACCTTAACATGTTTGCTGATGTTGATCGTCCCGCCATTTCTACGGTATTGCCCAGTGAGAAAGGTTTTACCCGCGTTCTTGATTTGGGCGCCAGTATTGATTGTGATTCACAGGCACTTTATTATTTTGCTATTATGGGATCTGTAGTTGCTGAAACGGTTGATAAAATTTCATCTCCTAAAGTCGGCCTGTTAAACATTGGGGTTGAAGAAGTTAAAGGTAACGATAAAGTTAAACAGGCTTCAATTATGTTACAACAGGTTGAAGCACTAAATTATTCTGGTTTTGTTGAAGGTAATGACATCTATAGTGGAAAAATTGATGTGGTGGTCTGTGATGGTTTTGTCGGCAACGCTGTTCTAAAAGCCAGTGAAGGACTAACACATTATTTTGCCTATCTGGTAAATAGCAAATTATTACGTGGATTTCGTGGCAAAATTATGCAATGGTTACTGAAGCCTGCATTAAAACATCTAAAAGATGAAATTAATCCTGACCGCTATAATGGCGCCAGTTTTGTGGGCCTGGAAAAGGTTGTTGTGAAAAGTCATGGTGCAGCAAACGCAGTGGCGGTGGGTTTTGCCATCAGTGAAGCGGTAGAACAGGTACGATTAGATGTACCCCATAAAATTAAAAATGCCCTGGAAGGCCTGTTAAATAATGAGAACCAGGAACCCGTTTAAAAACAGGCTCCTGTCATAAAGCTAATTCAATGAGGCTTAGAGAGTGAAAAATTCAAAAATCCTGGGTACCGGCGCTAGCTTGCCAGAAAAAATTGTGACTAATTTTGATTTTGAAAAAAAAATTGAAACTACCAACCAATGGATAGTTGAACGCACAGGAATCGAACAGCGCCATATAGCTAATAACAGTGAAACTGCTACTAAATTAGGAGCAAGTGCAGCTTTAAAAGCACTACAGGCAGCGGGTTTATCAGTTACAGACATTGATATGTTGATTGTAGCCACCGCAACACCAGACAAGGTGTTTCCAAGCACAGCCTGTCTTATCCAGGAAGAGCTAGATATACCCGCGATAGCCGCTTTTGATATTACAGCAGCCTGCGGCGGATTTGTTTATGGCTTAAGTATTGCTGATCAGTTTATTAAAACAGGTCATAAGCAAAATGTACTTATCATTGGTGTAGAGGTATTAAGTCGCCTTGCAGACTGGACCGATCGTGGTACCTGTATCTTATTTGCAGATGGAGCCGGGGCTGTGGTTTTAGGACCTACAGAGGAGCAGGGTATTCTTTCTACACATATTTATGCTGATGGTCGTTATAAAGATTTACTTTTTTGTGACAACCCGCTAGCCACACCGGATTCAGATAATAATTTTATCCGCATGAGAGGCAATGAAGTTTTTAAAATTGCAGTGAAAACCTTAAGTAATATTGTTGATGAAGCGCTAAAACATAATCATATTGATAAATCAGAAATCGACTGGCTGGTTCCCCATCAGGCTAACATAAGAATTATTCAGGCCACTGCCAAAAAACTGGGGATGTCCATGGAACAGGTAGTTTTAACCGTAGCCAAACATGGTAATACTTCATCGGCATCGGTACCATTAGCACTAGATGAAGCCATCAGAGATGGACGCATTAAGCGCGGGCAGCTGATCCTTCTGGAAGCTTTTGGTGGAGGCTTCACCTGGGGTTCTGCACTCATTCGGTATTAGGAAAGAGTTAATCACTAACCCTTACATTTATAGAGAATATTATGCATAAAACACTATTTATGTTTCCTGGACAAGGCTCACAGAGCCTGGGTATGCTGTCTGAGATCGCTGAACAATATGCTATTATCGAAGATACTTTTACTGAAGCAAGTGATTCCCTGGGTTTTGATCTCTGGTCTATTTGCCAGCAGGGCCCAGTTGAAAAACTTAATAGCGCCGAAATTACACAGCCAGCCATTTTAACTGCAAGTATTGCGCTCTGGAGACTGGTAAACTCAAGCATTCGTCCTGAAATTTTGGCGGGACATAGCCTGGGTGAGTTTTCGGCGCTGGTAGCTGCAAATGTTCTCACTCTTACAGATGCAGTTAAGTTGGTAAACTTACGGGGTCAATACATGCAACAGGCGGTGCCAGCCGGCACAGGCGCTATGGCGGCTATTATAGGTCTTGAAGATGAAGATATTATCAGAGCCTGTGAAGAAAATGCTGCTGACGAAGTAGTTTCCGCAGTTAATTTTAATAGCCCTGGACAGGTTGTGATAGCGGGAAATAAAGCCGCTGTTGAGCGAACAATGATCGCCTGTAAAGAAGCCGGTGCTAAACGCGCTTTACCTTTGCCGGTGAGTGTCCCTTCTCATTGTGCACTGATGCGACCTGCTGCAGAGCAGCTGGCTACACAATTGTCCAGGGTCACCTTTAACAAGCCTGCTTTACCAGTAATTAACAATGTTAACGTCGCCTGTGAATCTAATCCTGATAAAATTAAAACCGCATTAATTGAACAGCTCTACCAACCGGTACGTTGGAGTGAAACTATTTTCAAAGCCCATGCGGAAGGTGTTGACCAATTCTATGAGTGTGGTCCAGGTAAAGTATTAACTGGATTATGCAAACGAATTATAAAAGGTTGTGAGGTATCTTCGTTAGACAATATGAACAGTTTATCTCATGTTCAACTTTAACATGCGGCCATAACAAATTGATATTAAAGGTATAAATATGAATATTGAGCAAAATTTAGCTTTAGTGACCGGTGCTAGCCGAGGTATCGGCAAAGCTATCGCACTTGAACTGGCGTCAAGTGGCTATAAGGTAATAGGTACCGCCACTACTGAGCAAGGCGCAGAAAATATCAGTAATTATCTGCAGGAAAATGGATATGACGGTAAGGGTATGGTGTTAAATGTGGCAGATGATGACTCTATAAATCTGTTAATGGATACTATCAAAGAGCAATTTAATGAATCTATCGCTGTTTTGGTCAATAATGCAGGTATTACCCGTGATAACCTGTTGATGCGTATGAAAACCGATGAATGGGATGCTATTATTTCGACTAATCTCAGTTCGGTGTTTAAAATGTCAAAAAAAGTATTGCGCCCTATGATGAAAAAGAAATGGGGACGAATTGTAACTATTGGTTCGGTGGTTGGCTCTACAGGTAATCCCGGACAGGCCAACTATGCAGCCGCGAAAGCCGGGCTGATTGGATTCAGCAAGTCTTTAGCCAGTGAGATTGGCAGTAGAGGAATTACAGTAAATGTTGTGGCTCCAGGTTTTATTGATACTGATATGACAAAATCATTAGATGAAAATCAACGCAGTGCTTTAATTTCTAAAATACCCGGTGCACGTTTAGGCACTCCGGAAGATATTGCGAAAGCCGTTAGCTTCCTGTGTTCAGAAGGTGCGGGTTATATTACTGGAGAAACCATCCATGTTAATGGTGGCATGTTCATGGCATAATAGCCCTGACTGGACTTATTTTTACAAATGATTTGGTTGATTGTATCTTTTTCAGGTGTTTTTCTGGTCTAACCAGAAAACTTTTTTGCATTTGCTACTTGAAACTTTCTGCCGAACGAATAAACTAGCAACCGAATGCCGGTATTGGCATATTATTAGAGGAAAATTTTACTCATGAGTACTATTGAAGAACGTGTGAAGAAGATTGTTATTGAGCAATTAGGCGTAAAAGACGACGAAGTGACTCCAGAAGCTTCCTTTGTTGATGACTTAGGTGCAGACTCTCTTGACACTGTAGAGCTTGTAATGGCTCTTGAAGAAGAATTTGATACTGAAATCCCGGATGATGAAGCTGAGAAAATTAATACAGTGCAGGCTGCTATTGATTACGTTACTCAGAACGTTGATAACGCCTGATTTCATCAATCTTCGATTTAAGTTCAAAAAGGCGGTGCAATAGCACTGCCTTTTTTATGCACACAAATTAGCAACAATTCAGCAGTAACTGCATTATTGTTGGAAACAGTTAGAAGCTGCAGGTTTGTTGCCATTTAATTAATGTAAAAACTGGTTTATGATATGGGGCATATGATCTGAATCCCTATATCCAGGATTTCATTTAGGAATTCGGGTTGACTGTCATGTTAAATTATGGAGCTTAATGTGTCTAAAAAGCGTGTTGTTATTACTGGCGTAGGTGTGGTTACACCACTTGGCAATTCCATTGAATCTACCTGGAATGGTCTATTAGCAGGTAAAAGTGGTATTGGCGAAATAACCAGTTACGATGCCAGTAATTTTTCTACCCGGTTTTGTGGTGAAATAAGGGATCTGGATATGACGCCTTATATGTCTTCAAAAGATTGCCGCAAATTTGATCCCTTCATTCAGTATGGTGTAGCCGCTACTGCACAGGCAATAGAACAATCTGGATTTCTGGATACTGATTATGATAAAACTCGTGTGGGCATTATCATGGGCGCGGGTATTGGTGGAATGACAGTTATCGAAAAAAATGCTGAGGCATTGTTCAAGTCCGGACCTCGACGAATTTCTCCATTTTTTGTACCTGGTTCGATCATAAATATGGTTTCAGGCCAGATATCGATTCAATATGGCTTTACCGGTCCTAATCTTGCTATTGTTACTGCCTGTACTTCGGGTTTACACAGTATAGGGCATGCTGCACGTATTATAGCTTATGGCGATGCCGATTATATGATCGCAGGCGGTGCTGAAAAAGCCTCTACACCCCTGTCCATGGGTGGCTTCAGCTCTTCTAAAGCGTTATCAAAAAGAAATGATGAACCACAAAAAGCGTCCAGACCCTGGGACAGGGATCGAGATGGTTTTGTTCTTAGCGATGGTGCCGGCGTACTGGTTCTGGAAGAATATGAAGCAGCTAAATCGCGCAATGCCACTATCCTTGCTGAAATAATCGGTTTTGGAATGAGCGGGGATGCCTACCATATGACTTCTCCTCCATCTGATGGTGCTGGCGCTGCTCTGGCAATGAGAAATGCTATTAATGATGCTGAATTAAATCCTGCCGATATTGATTATATCAATGCGCATGGTACGTCGACAAAAATGGGGGATTTGGCTGAAACCGTCGCTATAAAGGATGTCTTTGGCTCACATGCCCATGAATTGATGGTTAGTTCAACTAAATCTATGACAGGTCATATGCTTGGAGCAGCCGGTGCAGTAGAAACCGTCTTTTGTGTCAAAGCATTAGAGGATCAAAAAGTTCCACCAACGACCAATCTTGATAACCCTGATGAAGGCTGTGATCTGGATTATGTTGCTAATGTAGCACGTGATGCCACACTCGATAATGTCATCTGCAATTCGTTTGGCTTCGGTGGAACTAATGGCTCGCTTGTATTAAAACGTGTCTGAAGCGACGATTTCAACGGCTCACACAAAAGAAACATTGCTAGCAGTTAATACTGATTGCGGTGAATTTATATTTGGGGACGGTGTTTTTACCACACTAAAGTTTGCTAATAATTTACCCCTTGAAATAGATGCCCACCTTGAGCGTCTCAGCAGTGATGCCCACAAAATTGCCATTGAATTCCCTGAGCGATTTTATATATTAAATCAGATAAGTTTACATATTAGACAATTTAAACATCCGGAGGGTGTTATCAGAATAGCACTGGTTCGCAGCATGCGTTCGATTCAGTCTGTTAATAAGAATGAACTTGATAACTGTGAACTTTTCATAAATTGTCGAAAGTTATCTCACTGGTCCGAACAGATCAATGCAGTAGTATGCACACAACGATTATCACGTAACCCAGCACTCGCTGGTATTAAACATTTAAGTCGTCTAGATCTGATTCTGGCCACACGTGAATTGCAACTCCAGCAAGCCGAGTTTCAGGAAGGTATTGTGCTTGATACGGAAAACTTCGTTATAGAGGGGCTTATTTCCAATATCTTCTGGTTTAAACGAGGGGCATTTTTTACGCCTCTGGTCAATTCTGCTGGCGTGAACGGTCTTACCCGACGTCGTATTATAAAAATTTTAACATCGAGCCAATATTCACTCAATATTGGTGAATTTACCCTGCATGATCTGCTAAGCTCTGAACACGTATGGGTATGTAATTCTGTCAGAGGAATTCAGCCATTATCCCGAATCAATGAACAACAATTTGCTAAAAACAATTCATTGAACAGCCTGTTGGAAAAAGCGATAGCTGATGATGACTAAAAAGACTAACTATTCATTGCTCCTGGTTTCAGTTGCTGTGCTTATTACTGCTGGTTATCTATACAATGACTGGAATAAATACTGGAACCAACCAAAACAGATTACAACAACAGAATTTATTGTTAATGAGGGCGAGGGCGGTTATCAGGTACTTAAAAAATTATATCAACAGAATATCCTTCAGCATTCTGCCTATCCACGTTATTGGCTAAAGTTTTTTTCAAATGGTGCAACTTTCAAGCAGGGTGTCTATGAATTTAGTGGTGAAATGACAGCCTTTGAAGTTTTGCAAAAGCTTGTCAATGGTGAAGAAAAATCATTCCAGGTTACTATTGTTCCCGGATGGACATTTTCACAGGCGTTAAGCTTTCTACAAAAACAACCACACCTTTCTCATACGCTTGATTATCAGTCGCTTTTAGAGCAACTCCATCTGGATGAATCGCCTGAAGGTTGGTTGGCACCAGATACTTACCATTTCCCTGATAATTATCCCCTGGAAGACTTGTTGAAACAGGGCGTTAATAATATGAAACAGTATTTACAGCAAAGTTGGCAGCAACGTGATGTAGGACTGCCTCTAAATACACCTTATGAGATGTTAATTCTGGCCAGCATTGTGGAAAAGGAAACCGGCATTCGCTCTGAAAAACGTCAGATCGCTGGAGTGTTCTTACAACGGCTTGACAAGCATATGCGCTTGCAGAGTGACCCCACAGTTATATATGGGTTAGGCAGTGAGTATCAGGGTAATATTACAAAAAAGCATCTGCTTTCGGACACCCCTTACAATACTTACACTCGCTTTGGATTACCGCCTACACCTATTGCGTTACCAGATAAAGACTCTATTATGGCTGTATCTCATCCTATTCTAAACGGCGATTTGTATTTTGTTGCAGACGGTAGTGGGGGACATAGTTTTTCGGCAACACTTGAAGAACATAATGCCAAAGTGAGAAAATATCTGTTACATAACAAAAATAAAAAGAAGAGATAAGAAGTAATATAATATGAAAAAAGGTTTGTTTATTACTGTAGAAGGTATTGAAGGTGCCGGGAAATCAACTGCAATACAGTCGGTTTCCGAAGCACTGAATAAAACCGGAACCGAACATATTATTACCCGCGAGCCAGGTGGAACACCATTGGCTGAAGATATTCGCCATTTATTGCTAAAACCGCGAGATGAAGAGGTTAGCAGTGACACAGAATTGTTGTTAATGTATGCCTGTCGCTCCCAGTTAATTAATACGGTGATTAATCCTGCCCTAAGTCGTGGTATCCATGTGGTCTCAGACCGCTTTAATGATGCCTCATTTGCTTACCAGGGGGGGGGCAGAGATATTTCTCTGGATTTTATTAAGCTACTGGATAAATGGGTGTTACACGATCTAAAGCCACAATTAACACTATTACTGGATTTACCGGTAGAAATTGGATTGACTCGAGCCAGTAAGCGAGGAAATAAAGATCGTATTGAGCAGGAAACATTAGTGTTTTTTGAAAAAGTCAGGACAAGTTATCTTGAACGAGCAGCGAATGAACCTGATCGGTTTGTTATTATTGATGCTACCGAACCACCTCAAAAGGTAAGAAAAGATATTCTTTCTGCCATCGAAACCTTAATAAAGAAATATTCATGATTGAGCAGGGTGAACAACCACAAATATCAACTGACAATGTCGTTACCGGTGAGTTAATGAAACCCTGGCAATTACCCTGGCAACGCATGCCCTGGCAGTTACTCTGTCGTAGTTTTAAGCAACAAAATCTGGCACATGCCTTTGTTGTAGAAGGTGGAGAAGGGCATGCTACGACTGATTTTGTTACTGTATTTACACAACTGCTTCATTGTCAGCAGTTAACGTCAGAGTCAGAATATCCACACAGCCAGCAACCCTGCCAGAGGTGTCACTGCTGTCGGCAGATTGCAGGTTCTGTCTATCCGGATTTTAAAATAGTAGAATTACTTGAGGGGAAAAAACAGATTAGTGTGGATCAGGTGAGAGAACTGACTAATTTCTTTCAGCAAAGTGCTCACGGTCAGGGGTTCCGGGTGCTACTTATTAAAGACGCAGAGTTAATGACCCATGCGGCGATGAATGCCATATTGAAAACTCTGGAAGAGCCTGGAAATAATAGCCTGTTATTTCTACAGACTAATCATCCCCTCAGCCTTACAGCTACAATTAGAAGCCGTTGTCTGAAACTTTCTTTTATTCAGGTAAATGATGATGAGGTGATTTCATGGTTAAACAGTTTTAATGATAACCATCTAGCCACAGATCAACTGCGGCAACTTCTGTTAATGTCTGATAATCATCCCATCAAAGCCCTGTCTTTATTACAAACTAATGCTTTAGAGACTCGTTCTGAGATCATAGACAAATTTTATGCCTGTTTATCAAGCGAATGTACTATCGATCAATTTCTGTCCACTTCAAAGGAGGCTGATATCAATCAGCTGTGGGCCTGGATAGGTCAGGAGATCATGAATAAGGGAAATACAGCAATTCGCAACAGTAATTTTCGCATCAGTCTCTCCACTTTATACTTTTCGTTACAAAAACAACTGTTTGCTTCAAATCATGTTGATAAGTGGACACTTTTACGCGAATTTTTGATAAAGAGTATTGCGAATTCAGCAATCTTGAGCCATAGTTAGTATTATTGGCTTTCGTTAAAAGCTCAGGCTTTTAAATCCATCTTCAACTATGATGGGTTACATATTATTCGGAATTTATTTAACCTATGGAACCTGCAAAGAAAACTGGTCCTAAAAGTGGCATCCTTTCATTAACCATAAAGGATAAAGCGGTGCTGTATGCGGCTTATATGCCTTTCGTGGAAAATGGCGGCCTGTTTATTCCAACCAATCGCCAATATAATCTGGGTGATGAAGTGTTTATGCTACTTTCGCTGATGGAAGAATCTGAAAAATTACCTGTTGCAGGTAAAATCATCTGGATCACACCTAAAGGCGCTCAGGGCAACCGGGCAGCAGGCGTTGGTGTGCAATTCAGCGACAAAGATAATGGTCAGGCACGAGGTAAGATTGAAACTTATCTTGCAGGTGCGCTTGAATCCGAACGCCCCACACATACCATGTAATTCCTGCACTCTGAAGCCTTAACTCTAACTCTATACCAAAAATCATGTTTGTCGACTCGCACTGTCATCTCAGTCAATTAAAACTCCAACAAAATCAGATGCTAGCTGATGTTATTGAAGCGGCTAACAATGAAAATGTCCGGGGCTTTTTATCTGTTGCTACGGATATTGATAACGCCCTGGCCATTCAACAGCAGGCCCATACTTTGAAAAATGTGTGGGTTACCGCCGGGCTGCACCCTTTACATCCGATTTCTGACCCAGCCTGGCACAAGCAGTTAGAGGCTCTTGCCCTGCACCAAAGCTGTGTTGCTATTGGAGAAACAGGTCTTGATTATTATTACGCCAGGGAAAAGGATGCTCAGCAATGGCAACGAGATGCTTTGGAGTACCATATCGATTTATCTAATAAATTGGGAAAACCATTAGTGATTCATACTCGAAATGCCCAGCAGCATACTCTCGACATTCTAAAAGCTAATGTTAAATCTGATAAACCAGGTGTAATCCATTGTTTTACTGAGGATTTAAAATTAGCAAACAGTTTTCTGGAACTGGGGTTCTATATTTCATTTTCCGGTATCATTACATTTAAAAATGCACAAAGCCTGAGAGATGTTGTAAAACAAATTCCTCTTGAGAGGATCTTAATTGAAACCGATAGCCCTTATCTGGCACCGGAACCCTTTCGAAAAGAAAGCAACGTGCCACAATATGTGGTGGAGGTAGCCAAATGTATATCGTTAATCAAAAATGAACCCATTGAACATATAGCTCGTCAGACAACAGTTAATTTTGAAAACTTATTTGACCTGAAAGTTAGCTGATCATCTGTTTTTACAGGTTATCAGCAGCAATTACTCTTTGATTAAAGAAAAACAGGTTAAAAAAAACCCAGCTCTAATAAGGCTGGGATAGGGGAACTGAAATATTCAGTTAAAGAGCTACCATAAATAAACAAGTCACTAACTGATTTAAATATAGTATAGTCCGAGTAATTTGCAAGAGACTTTTATCACACTTCTCCGATTATTCGTCAAATTTGTTATTTTTAAATAAATTATTTGAAAAATATTTTGTTAATTGTTGTTGATGGCTATAAGTACTGGCAACCATCAAATGCTTATGAGAAAATACCAAGTTGTTCCATTATAGTACTTGTAAAAGCAGCCTCAATTAATTGATTGAAACTACAGGTTTTATCAATTAGCAGGGCGGCCCTTAATAATTACTATTAACAAATTCAATCGGATAAACCATGTCTAAAGCTAATAGCGCCAACCCTTTGTGGGATGATATATTTTTGCTGGAAAATCAGTTGACTGAAGAAGAACGCATGATACGTGATTCTGCCCGTCAATATTGTCAGGAAAAGCTGATGCCAAGGGTGCTGGAAGCGAACAGGCATGAGATATTCCATACTGAGATCATGCAGGAAATGGGCGAATTAGGCCTGTTAGGACTCACCATTGATGGCTATGGATGCGCAGGGGCCTCTTATGTGGCTTATGGTCTGGTTGCGAGAGAAGTTGAACGCGTTGATAGCGGTTATCGTTCGGCAATGAGTGTACAGTCGAGCCTGGTGATGCATCCTATTTACGCCTATGGCTCAGATGAACAAAAAAACAAATTTCTGCCTGAATTGGCTTCCGGGAAATTGATTGGCTGTTTCGGGCTTACCGAGCCTGATAGTGGTTCTGACCCGGCGAGTATGAAAACTCGAGCACGCAAAGTAGATGGAGGCTACCTGCTCACAGGAAATAAGATGTGGATAACTAATTCCCCCGTTGCCGATGTTTTTGTGGTCTGGGCAAAAGATGATAATGACGATATTCGAGGCTTTATCCTTGAAAAAGGAATGAAAGGATTATCAGCACCCAAAATAGAGGGAAAATTCTCTTTAAGAGCTTCTATTACCGGGGAAATTGTCATGGATGAAGTCTTTGTTCCTGAAGAAAACAGGTTTCCAGCTATAAAAGGTTTAAGCGGACCTTTTGGCTGTTTAAACCGAGCTCGATATGGTATTGCCTGGGGGGCATTAGGTGCTGCAGAATTTTGCTGGCATGCAGCTCGCCAATATACCCTTGATAGAGAGCAGTTTTCTCGTCCACTGGCCGCCACTCAGTTGATACAGAAAAAACTGGCGGATATGCAAACCGAAATCACACTGGGCTTACAGGGATGCTTAAGAGTTGGGCAGTTGATTGATTCGGCTGAGTTTATCCCTGAAATGATATCACTAATTAAACGAAACTCATGTGGTAAAGCACTGGATGTAGCCCGTAACTCACGAGATATGCACGGTGGCAATGGTATTTCTGATGAATTTCATGTTATTCGCCATGTCATGAATCTGGAAGCAGTGAATACTTACGAAGGTACCCATGATATTCATGCACTTATCCTTGGAAGAGCTCAAACGGGTTTACAGGCATTCTGTTAAAGGTATGTATGAGTAAACTATTGGTTGGAAAATAACTTACAGACAATTCCTGTTCTACTACAATTAATGAACTAACAGTGTAATTTATTGTCTCAGGAGTAAGGTGTAATTCCTTATCCGGGGTGTTATCTGGATAAGGGTAAGCGATTGTTATTTCTTAAAATTGTGTGATGTAACCTTGACCTTTCTGTTTAATCTGGTTATTAATATGAGCATTGTAATCAACATCGTCACATAATTTTACTTTAAACTGGTTTTATCTATGATTCAAAAATTAAAATCCCTGGTTATTTTTCTAAGTTTCTCCTTGCTGATTGGGCCTGCATCTGCAACCACACAGGAAACAGTTAAAGAACACGCCAAATTAATAAGCAACAAAATAATCACTCTCAAAGATTTACCAAAACTTGAGATTGATAAAAACTATGCAAAAACAAGTCATCTGGTAAGTCAGCTGGTTTCTTTTTATCATTATAAAAAAGATTTTTCATTTGATGATAAATTTTCCAGGCAGGCTTTTGATGCATATCTCGAACAACTGGATCCGGGTCGGATGTACCTTACAGCAGAAGATGTGCAGTCTTTTTCAAAATACCAGAATAAAATAGATGATGCGATCTATGATGGCGATGTTAGTCTGGCCTTTGATATCTTTGAAAAATTTCGAAAAAGATGGATTGAGCGCTATCAATACGCTTTGCATTTATTGGATCAAAAATTCGATTTTACAAAAAATGAAACGTTTCGCTATGATCGTAAAGATGTTGCCTGGTCTGAAAATCAAAGTGAGCTTAACGAGTTATGGCGTAAAAGAGTTAAAAATGATGTCATTATGCAATTGCTTAATGACAAAACCCTCGACGAAGCTAAAGAAAAACTACATAAACGCTATATAGCCAGTATGCGTAGGATGTCTCAAACTGAAAGTAAGGACGTTTTTAGATATTTTATGACAGCAGTGACTCAGACCGTTGAGCCACATACGTTATATTTTTCACCAAGAGCTGCCGACAAATTTAATACGGAAATGTCATTATCGCTTGAGGGAATAGGTGCAGTATTACAAACTGAAGATGTTGATACTAAAATTGTCAGACTGGTACCTGGTGGACCTGCTAAACGATCCAAACAACTCTCAAAAGATGACATTATTCTTTCGGTAGGACAGGGCGACAAAGGCCCTTTACAAGATGTCATTGGCTGGAGAATTGATGATGTTGTTGAACTGATTAAAGGTAAAGCAGGCTCTACCGTCAGGTTGGAAGTTATGACTCCAGATAGTGCCGCTAACGGAGATACCCGTATCGTTAAAATTGTGCGCGAGAAAATCAAACTGGAGGATCAGGATGCACAATCAAAAATTATTGAAATTAAACAAAATGGCAAGCTCAGACATTTTGGTGTCATTGAGTTACCCAAATTTTATATCGATTATGATGAATATGTAAAAGGAAATCCAAACTATAAAAGTACCACACGAGATGTGCATAAACTGATTGATGAACTAAAAGCTAAGCACGTTGATGGTATTATTATGGATCTTCGAAATAATGGCGGTGGATCTTTAATGGAAGCTACTCAGTTGACAGGATTGTTTATTAAGCAGGGACCTGTAGTGCAGGAGCGAGATTTTAAAAATCGCATTCGAGTACATCCTGATGTGGATCCCAGTATTGCCTATGATGGCCCACTGGTGGTTCTGGTTAACAGGTTTAGTGCCTCGGCATCAGAGATTTTTGCTGGTGCGATTCAGGACTATGGTAGAGGATTGATAGTAGGTAGTACAACTTTTGGAAAAGGAACAATACAGCAAATTAGAAACCTGGATGAATGGAATCGACGTTCACCGGGTACACATTTGGGGCAGCTGAAGTTTACAGCCGCCAGATTTTATCGTATCAGTGGCGACAGTACGCAGATAAAGGGTGTAAAACCAGATGTCACCATGCCATCTCTAATTGATGCCAAAGAATACGGGGAGGCTTCATTAACTAACTCTTTGCCATGGGATCAGATCTCTGCAGCAAATTATCAACACACAGATTTGCACAATGTCCTTCCCAAGATACTTGCTAATCATAAAAAGCGTCTGGACAGGGATCCTGAATTTAAGTTGCTCGATGAAGAATATTCTGCTTACAAAACAATTCGAGAAGAAAAGACCACTAGTCTTAATCTCGAAACCAGACGAGCTGAAAGAGAAAAATCCAAAGCTGAGTCTCTGGTGCGTTTAAATAAACGTCGAAAATTTGAAGGATTGCCTGCGTTGGCGAAACTGGATGATGAGGAGGACGATAATGATGAAGATGATGAAGAACATAAATTTGACCCAGTATTGACTGAAGCGGGGCGAATAATGTCAGATTTCATTTCAATTGAACAGCAAACTGAAAAATTAGCGGCTGCAAAGGTAAACTGATCTGAGAAAGCTTGTATTATAATCATGTCACCATTTGATGGAAGTCACCCAGATTGTTCAAAGACTCTTAAGGGTATAATCTATTAATAGAGGTGCCCTTTAGTAATGATCCCTGTTGCCGATAACTTATTTGTCGAGTACAGGGTTTCGCACGCAATGAAAATATCTCTCTTTTTAAATTTTGTCCTACTGAGCTTACTGGCAAATACAGTTCAGGCTGTAGTAGGTTCTAAAAATGCTGAAAAGGGCTGGGAAGCAATTGTCTATATTACATTTACTTTCAAAAATAATGTGGATGAAAATCAGTGCAGTGGATTTCTTATTAATGATCATCAGGCTATTTCAACGGCCCATTGTGCCATCAGAGATGAAAATATGGAAAAAGCCATTTCTGCATCCGTCTGTATAGGTAAACAATTCCCCTTTGATAAACCAGGAGAAGCCTGTTTCAGTAGTCAAAAGCTTAAATTTGCTGCTGATTACAAATATTCAACTTCAACAGATTTTGTAACTATAGAATTACCAGAAGCCATACCGTTGAATTTTCTTGGTATTCAACCTCTTAAAGTTCTTCCTGACAGTTTAGCTAAAAAGCTCATGAAATCATCTGCTTTAAAGCTAAAAGCACAGGTCATATCTTTTGGAAGTAGAAATTTTAACCAGCCTTCCCTGGGCAAAAAAGGTAAAGCAAAACTGTCCAATTTACATTGGGATAAAATTAAAGGGTTATGGTCGGCGGATGTACCTAATGCAGTTTATGGCAAGGCTGATGATGGAGCAGGACTTGTTGTTAAAATCAGAAGCAGCTGGTATCTCGCTGGCCTGTTGGTAAGAAGTAAGCCTGATTTTTTTGTATCAGTTGAGCCGTTTTTTGATCCCTGTCTACCAGCGGAACCAGGGGCTAAACAACCTGGCATTCTATTAACAAGCACGTTTAAATTTCTTGCACTGAATACCCTCAATTGTAAAAGGAAAACAGTTTCCTATCTCTCTAAAGATGCAGAACTGTGCAAGTTATCACAACCAGCTTCAATACGACAATTATTGCTATGGCTTAAATCTGATAAAAGTGGTCGAATTGCTTATTATCTCTCTAATACAATAAAAAAACCGTCTAAAAAACTAAACTACCTTTTCAAAGCGGCACAATTAAACAATGCTGAAGCACAATATCAACTGTATAAAATATATCTACAAGGAAATTTTGTCAGACAAGATAAAGCAAAAGCCTCGTATTATTTAGAAAAAGCATCTAAAAATGGCTTGCCAGCTGCACAGTATGAGCTCGCGATGCACCTGAAAAAAGGGGATCTCACCTTTAAAATGAGTAAACCCACTCAGTGGTTCGCCTATATAAAAAAAGCGGCCAGAAAGGGTTCAGCCCTTGCTCAATACCAAATGGGTCTCTATTATCAGCAAAAAAATGCCAATCGAAGTTATAACTGGATAATGCGCGCAGCCAGACAGGGATATGCTCCAGCACAGTTTGTTTTAGCTCAATATATGTTAGAAGGCAGGGGAACCAGAAAAAATGCCTATATGGCTAAAAGGTGGTTAGAGTATTCTGCAGGACAGGGTTATCTTTTGGCAATAAATAAACTCAAGCATGTCCGACTTTCAATTTATGAAAATTAATTCACTGAATTGAAGTGCTATTCATTAAGTCCCATTTAGGCTACTATTTACTTACAATTATGCTCAAATATATTAACTAATTATGGATTGGATCGACTGGGTTATTGTCATACTAATTTCAGCTACCGCTGTCTTTGGTTATTTAAAAGGATTTGTACATGAAGTTATTTCACTTATAGCATGGATAGCCGCTTTTATTGCAGCGAAACTTTATGCGGTACAGGTTTACCAAATTCTGGGTCAATGGATTGAAAATAATGAGACTCGTTGGATTCTGGCATTTTTAATTCCCTTTTTGCTGGTTTTATTGATAGCGGCTGTTATCAAATTTATTTTAAGGAATCTTCTTGAAAATACCGGTTTAGGCGGTTTTAATCATACAATGGGTGCGGTTTTTGGTTTATTTAAAGGCTTATTGATAATAACAGTTATTGTTTTGGTACTGAGACTGACATTATTCAATGATGCAGCTCCCATAAGAGAACAATCCAGGTTGTTACCTTATTTTGATCGCTTTGTTGTACTTTTAGCCGACCCGATATCTGACTATGTACAACCCAAAATTGAACAGCTCAGGACGCAGGTTCAACAGCTTGATGAAGGAGGGGAGGCACCTGATCCCATTGAATTACTAAATAATTTAGGCTGGGATGACACTGCTATGAAATACATCAGAAAGCATCCCCATGAACTTGATTCAATTTTAGAAGAACTAAAAGATAATCCTAACTGGAAATCTCGCTGGGAACAACAGATCACTCGATGGAAAAAAGCCATGGAATCAGATAAGTAAATATCCCCCGGCAAAGCCGGGGGCTTTAGTTTTGTGAGCCGCTCGAAGCGGCAGTTACGGAGCTATCGCTCCTTGAACCCCTTAAAGGGGTAGGTTTGTTAAATCAATTTCAATTGATCGATACGTCGATCTTCCTTTTCCTGATGCCGTATGTACTCCCTGATGACCTGTTCATCTCGTCCCACTGTCGAAAAAAAATATCCCCTTGCCCAAAAGTGCTGACCAACATAATTTCGCTTTCGACCGACATACGTTCTTGCGTAAACGTCCAGTAAAAGGCACCTGATTTCAGATGACGGTTTTCACTTGAACATTCCAGGGCATCAGGTAATCCAGATCTTTGGGTTGTTTAGGTAGCTCTTCGATTAAAAATACCAGGTAGTTAAATGGCGTGAGG
>DRNA01000189.1 GCA_011322365.1 Aeromonadales bacterium
CAATTTTCTGGAAAAATTATTTTAATTGTGGGTGGCGATGCCAAAAATGCAGATTTAACACCGCTTGTAAAAAATATTGAACGGCATGTATTTACATTAATCACCTTGGGAAAAGATGGCCCTTCGATTGGTCGCTTGATAAAAAATGTCCGCATAATTGATGTATCTACTCTGGAACAGGCTGTAGAAATTTCAGCAGAAATAGTGCCAGATAATGGTCTTGTATTATTATCACCAGCCTGTTCAAGTCTTGATATGTTTCAGAACTTTGAACAGCGTGGTCAACAGTTTGCCAGTGCTGTCAGGCGGGTGGCGGCATGAGTTTAATTATCAGCAATGGCATGAAATCTTTGTCAAAGCAGAAAACAGCTACTTTGAATCAAACCAGCTTAATTCAGCAGGGATTGATTTATGATCGCTGGTTACTTGGAGCCAGCTTTACTTTGATGTTAATAGGGCTGGTGATGGTATCTTCAAGCTCGGTACCGGTGGCTGAAAGATTAACCGGACAATCCCATTATTTTATTTTCCGACATGGTATTTATTTAATTTTATCGCTGTTAATGGGATTTGCGGTGATGCAGGTGCCGGTTAGACACTGGAAAATTTTGGGTCCCTGGTTACTTATTGGTGGTCTGATATTATTAATGCTGGTGTTGGTTGTGGGTCGAAGAGTCAATGGCTCTCAACGCTGGCTGGATCTGGGGTTATTTACGGTACAGGTTTCAGAGTTGGTGAAATTATTTGTGGTGATTTATCTGGCCGGTTATCTGGTGAGAAAAAGTACTGAATTAAAAACCCAAATCCAGGGTTTTCTCAGGCCCTTAATTATTATGTTTCTGGTAACCGGATTGCTACTGAAAGAACCTGATTTTGGCGCATCAGCAGTTATTGTGGCAACCGTATTGGCAATGATGTTTCTGGCCGGTGCAAAGTTATGGCAATTTATTATTTTAACCATGGGGATTGCCGGCACATTGGCTCTGGTAGCTTTAACACCCGGTTATCGGTTAGATCGCCTGCAATCATTTTTAGACCCCTGGAAAGATCCCTATGGTCTGGGTTACCAGATGACGCAATCATTAATTGCTTTTGGTCGCGGTGGTATTTTTGGTGAAGGATTAGGAAATTCTGTGCAAAAGTTAACCTATCTTCCTGAGGCCCATACTGATTTTGTAGTCAGTATTATGGCAGAAGAACTCGGTTTTATTGGTATTATATTTATTGTTGTCCTTTTTATTATTATTTTATCCAGATCTTTAAAAATTGGTAACCGGGCTTTGAAAAATGATCAACCTTTTGGAGGTTATGTGGCTTACGGGCTTGGCTTTGGGCTGTTTGTACAGGCAATGGTTAATATCGGCGTGAGTGCAGGTTTGTTACCTACCAAAGGTCTTACCCTGCCTCTGGTAAGTTATGGTGGGAGTAGTTTGATAATCAGTTTTGTCACCATTTCATTAATATTAAGAATTGATTATGAGACAAGAGTTAAGTCATTAGGTTTTAATTCCCGCATCAAGGGTAGAAAGCGAGTTGTAGTCAGAAAAAAATCCAGTGGAGGGCGTGTTTAAATGACTTTAAAACGACCTGCATTGTTAGTTATGGCTGGTGGTACTGGTGGACATATTTTCCCAGGTATTGCGGTGGCAAAAGCATTAGCGGCAAAAGGCTGGAGTATCCACTGGCTGGGTTCAAGAAATAGCATGGAAGAGCAAATAGTACCACGACAGAATATTGCTTTAACAACATTGCAGGTCAGTGGCATTCGTGGTTCAGGTTTTAAACGAAAATTACTGGCACCTTTTACTATTGTAAAGGCAATTTTTGAAGCAAGAAAATGCATTAAACAGATTGCACCTGATCTGGTGATAGGTATGGGTGGATTTGCCAGTGGGCCGGGTGGAATTGCTGCCTGGATCAGTGGTGTTCCATTAATTATTCATGAGCAAAATGCTATTGCGGGTTACACCAATAGAATATTAGCGAAAGTTTCAACCAGGATTGCCTGTGCTTTTCCTGATGTATTCGCTAAAAAATACGCTGGAAAAATCACACGCACAGGTAATCCTGTCAGGGAAGAAATATGCCAGCTTCCACCGCCTTCCATCCGCCTGGAAAACAGAAGCGGACTAATACGATTACTCATTGTGGGTGGTAGCCGAGGTGCACAAATTCTGAATGAAGTTATACCGGAAACTATCGCTCAGTGTAAAAATTCTTTTTCTATCCGCCATCAATGTGGCAGAGGCAACCTGAAGCTAGTGGATAACAGATATCAACAGGCAAAAGATAAAGGACATCAGCTTCAGGTGAGTGAATTTATAGAAAATATGGCGGAAGCCTTAAATTGGGCTGATTTGATTATCTGTCGTTCTGGTGCACTGACCATATCTGAAATCATGTGTGTTGGACTGGGTTCAGTGTTGGTGCCCTATCCCTATGCAGTTGATGATCATCAGAGTGCTAATGGTTTGTTTTTAAAACAGAAAAAAGCTGCATTGATGATAAAACAGCAGGACCTTAATGCTGGAAAACTGGCTAGCTGGTTAGATCAACTCACCCATAAGTTGGCCACAGAAATGGCCATCCATAGCTATGATGAACAGGCTAAACTGGCGACTGAAAAACTGGCCAGTTTATGCGAGTCCACGCTGGAGGGTAGAGCCGCATGAGTGTAGGTAGCCAAAGCAATAGCACGATGATCGATTTTGCCAGACGACGACGAATCCGATGTATCCATTTTGTGGGTATCGGTGGTGCTGGTATGAGCGGTATTGCGGAGGTTTTACTTAATTTAGGATTTGAGGTTACGGGTTCGGATATTGCAGAAAACAAAACTGTAAAGCATTTACGTGATTTAGGTGCCAGCATCTATATTGGTCATCATCCGGAAAACGTAGCCCATTGCCATGTGGTCGTGCAATCATCAGCCATTGCCGAAGATAATGTGGAAATACAGCAGGCACTGAAAAATAAAATAGTAGTGATTCCACGAGCTGAAATGTTGGCAGAACTTATGCGTTTTAATAAAGGCATTGCTGTTTGTGGTACTCATGGTAAAACGACTACAACCAGTTTAATAGCCAGCATATTTGCAGAGGCTGATTTTGATCCAACTTTTATTATCGGTGGTTTACTAAATTCAGCGGGTACGAATGCCAGATTAGGTAAAGGTAAATATTTAATTGCCGAGGCAGATGAAAGTGATGCTTCCTTTTTGCATCTTCAACCGCTGATTTCTGTGGTGACGAATATTGAAGCTGATCACATGGATACCTATCAGGGCAGTTTTGATCAGTTGAAACAAACTTTCATCGACTTTATTCATAATTTGCCTTTTTATGGTCTGGTCGTCTATTGCATTGATGATGAAATTATTCCACAACTGACAGATGAATTTCATCGCCCCATGGTCAGTTATGGATTCTCTGAAAGAGCGGACTATCAAATCATTGATTTTAAGCAGAGTGGCTTAAAAAGTGAATTTAAAATCGGTCTACCTGATAAATCAGTCAGCGAAAAAATTATTTTAAATATGCCTGGTAGGCATAATGTACAAAATGCTGTCGCCGCCGCAGTTGTTGCTATTGAAGAAGGTATTGATTTGAACTCGGTGCATCAGGCATTGAAAAAATTTCAGGGTATTGGTCGCCGTTTTCAAACCTACCATGAGTTAAATGTTGCAGGACATAGCGTTGAACTGGTCGATGATTACGGTCATCATCCAAGTGAGGTTCATGCAACATTGGAAGCCGTAAAAGCAGCGTATCCAGAGAGCCGGCTGGTATTACTTTTTCAACCACACCGATATTCTCGTACACGTGATCTATACGAAGATTTTGTACAGGTGCTTTCAGAAGCCGATGTGCTGTTATTGCTTGAAGTTTATGCAGCCGGAGAAGATCAGATAGCTGGTGCAGACAGTAAATCCCTTTGTCGTTCAATTCGCCAGAGAGGAAGTATTGAGCCCATTTATGTGGAGAATGAGCACGTGCTGGACGATATCCTGGCCAGGCAACTGAAAGATAATGATGTGCTGGTGATGCAGGGTGCGGGTTCGGTAGGTTTACTGGTACAGAAAATCATTCATAAATCTGAGGAGGCGCAATGAACGCTACTAAAGATTATGGACGGGTTGCGGTGCTGATGGGAGGATTTTCCGCTGAAAGAGAAATCTCACTGCTCTCAGGCGAGGCTATTTATCAGGGGCTGAAAAGTGCAGGTATTGATGCGCATAAAGTGGTAGTGGAACGGGATATTATCAGACCCATTCTGGCAAGAGATTTTGACTTTGTGTTTATTGCTCTTCACGGTCGAGGTGGTGAAGATGGCATGATACAGGGCGCACTGGAAGCTGCAGATATTCTCTACTCTGGTAGTGGTATCTTAGCCTCGTCCCTGGCAATGGATAAAGAGAAAACCAAAAATATATGGCAGGCAATCCAATTACCTACTCCACCGAGTGTGGTAATAACTGAAACTGATTCCATTGATAACAAACGTGCCGAAACTATTTTAAATAAACTGGGCCCGGTGGTGTTTGTAAAGCCGACTCTGGAAGGTTCCAGTGTGGGTATGAGTAAAGTCAATGAGGTTGATGATTTGCTGGATGCGATAAAGCTGGCCGGTGGTTTTAACAGCCCGGTTTTGATAGAACAATTTATTGATGGTGATGAATATACTGTGGCGGTATTAGGTGGAAAAGCATTGCCTGCAATACGTCTGCAAACACCTCGAGAATTTTATGACTATAAAGCTAAATATCAATCCGATAATACTCAATATCATTGTCCTGCAGGATTAAGTCAACAGCATGAAAATGAACTGGCTGAATTGACAGAGGCGGCCTATCAATCACTTGATTGCAAAGCCTGGGCTCGTATTGATGTGATGAGAACATCAACGGGACAATGGCAATTGCTGGAAGTTAACACCGTACCAGGAATGACACAGAAAAGTCTGGTGCCTATGGCGGCTAAACAGGCCGGTATTAGCTTTGCTGATTTGTTAGTTCAAATTATGCAATTTTCTCTGGTAGAAAACAAAATGACAAAAGGGAAATAGCTCATGGCCAGAAAAAACAAGATGGCAACAAGCAGAAAAAAGAAACGAAGCAATAACCGCTTTGTTGAATTTTTTTCTGCTTTGCTGGGTTTCTGGCCGGTGTGGTCTGTGCTGTTACTGGTTATTGTCAGTGTTTCAGGATACCAGTATTTTCAGCAACATTCTGGGGCAGAATTGAAAAAAATAGTATCTGCTGAAAAAGCACAGAATCGAAATAAACGCAATAACAAAAAAAGCGCTATTGATGTTAAACAGATAAGAATTTCAGGTCACTTTAATTACGTGGATATTCAACAGTTAAAAACACAGGTGATTAAATCAATGCAGAATGGTTATCTAAGTAGTGATCTGGAAACAGTACGAGAAAAAATTGTAGCGTTTCCCTGGATAAATACGGTGTCCATAAAACGTATTCCTCCTGAGGCTATCGAGATAAATATTTCAGAACATGTTCCGATGATGAGATGGCAGAAAAAAGGATTAGTAAGTGATCGAGGTGTATTATTTTTTCCGCCATTAACCGATAAAAAACAAAGAGTATTTAGTTCGCTACCGTTATTGAAAGTAAAGAAAACTCATATTTTAGTTGCTCTTAATTTTCTAGAACAACTGATGCCTCGTATTCAGCAAATAAATTTATCTTTTAAGCAACTGGAAGAAGATGTTCTGGGAGGCTGGAAGGTAACATTTGCTGAGGGACAGCAGGTTATTTTTGGCCGAAATAAATTGACAGATCGCCTGTCGATGTTTTCAAAAATCTGGCCAGTGGCTAAAGGAAAAGGACGCATTGAAAGGATGGACCTACGTTACACCAATGGCGCGGCTGTAGCTTTTGTTAAAAATAAAGGCCAGCAATTATGAAAGAGAATAAACAAAAAACGGTTGAAAATCGTAAAGTTATTTATTGATAAAAGAGATAGCAGATATGTCTAAAAAAGAGATGGATAAAAATTTAATTGTCGGCCTGGATATCGGTACATCCAAGGTTGTAGCTATCGTGGGTGAAATTACTGAAGAAGACGGTATTCATATTATTGGGCTGGGCTCTCACCCATCGAGCGGTTTAAAAAAGGGCGTAGTGGTCAATATTGAATCCACGGTGCAATCAATTCAACGAGCCATTGAAGAAGCGGAACTGATGGCGGGTTGTCAGATCCATTCGGTTTACGCCGGCATTGCCGGGAGTCATATCCGCAGTTTGAATTCTTCCGGTGTAGTAGCTATCAGAGATAAGGAAGTGGTACATCAGGATATAGAGAGAGTGATCGATGCCGCAAGGGCTGTTGCCATACCGGCAGATCAACGCATATTACACATATTACCTCAGGAATTTATTATTGATAATCAGGAAGGTATTCGAGAACCCATTGGTATGTCAGGTGTACGTCTGGAAGCTAAAGTTCATATGGTGACCGGCGCCGTGAGTGCAGCACAGAATATCGTTAAATGTATTAATCGATGTGGTCTCGAAGTGGATGATGTGATTTTGGAACAGCTGGCATCCAGTTACTCTGTTCTTACCGAAGATGAAAAAGATCTCGGGATCTGCCTGGTTGATATTGGTGGCGGTACTACTGATATAGCCGTATTTACTGAAGGGGCCATCCGGCATACAGCAGTTATACCAATTGCAGGTGATCAGGTTACAAATGATATCGCTGTAGCACTTAGGACACCGACGCCTCATGCCGAAGATTTGAAAATGAAATATGCGTGTGCATTAAGGCAATTAACGAGTCTTGATGAAAGTATTGAAGTTCCGGGAGTAGGTGATAGACCTTCCCGGCGACTGTCACGTCAGACTCTGGCGGGAGTAGTTGAGCCAAGATATGAAGAATTATTCAGCCTGGTACAGGCTGAATTACGCAGAAGTGGTTTTGAAGAAGTTGTGGCTGCTGGCATTGTTCTTACCGGAGGCGCTTCCAAGATGGAAGGTGCAGTAGAACTGGCTGAAGAAGTTTTTCATATGCCTGTGAGACTGGGAATGCCTCATGAGGTCACGGGCCTTGCTGATGTAGTACAAAATCCTATTCATAGCACTGGTGTGGGTTTATTGCTTTACGGTAAACAACAGCAAAGAGAACAGGTTAGCGACAACAGCTGGAAGAATCCATTAGGTGATATGTGGATCAAAATGAAGTCCTGGTTTAAAGGTTTTTAATTTACAACTATTTTTTTAACTATTTTTTCAACTAGTTAATGAATAGATAATATAAATCGTAACTGTTCAGATTAGATGAAAAGTTACAACAGTTTTTTTAACCAAAAGGGGGTACACAACATGTCTACAAACATGTTTCAGTTAATCGATAATCCAGTTGCTCAGGCAACCATCAAGGTTATTGGTGTAGGTGGCGGTGGCGGAAATGCGCTACAGCATATGCTTGAGTCAGAGATTGATGGCGTCGATTTTATCTGTGCAAATACTGATGCACAGGCACTTAAAAGTTCCAATGCCAGAACCTGTATTCAACTGGGCACAAGTATAACCAAAGGTCTGGGTGCGGGCGCTAACCCGGAAGTGGGTAAACAGGCTGCACTTGAAGATCGAGATCGTATTGAAGAGGTCTTGCAGGGAACCGACATGGTTTTTATTACCGCTGGTATGGGTGGCGGAACGGGTACTGGTGCTGCACCTGTGGTGGCCGAAATAGCGCGTTCCATGGGCGTTCTGGCTGTTGCCGTGGTGACCAAGCCATTTTTCTTTGAAATGAAAAAACGGATGATGGTGGCTGAAGCCGGTATTGAAGAATTAAGAAAACACGTGGATAGTTTAATTATTGTACCAAACGATAAACTGCTTTCTAATCTTCAGGGCACACAACTGACAGCGGCTTTTAAAGCAGCTAACGGCGTCTTGCACGGTGCAGTACAGGGAATAGCTGAACTTATTACTCGTCCCGGTCTAATTAATGTGGATTTTGCTGACGTTCGAACGGTGATGTCGGAAAAAGGTATGGCTATGATGGGTAATGGTATCGGTATGGGTGAAAACAGAGCGCGTGAAGCTGCCGAGTTAGCTATTGCCAGTCCGTTTTTAGAAGACGTCAATCTTTCTGGTGCTCGAGGCATTTTAGTCAATATCACCGCTGGCGATGATATCAGTATTGATGAATTTGCCGAAGTGGGTAATATTATTCAGGAATTTGCCTCTGAAGAAGCCACCGTGGTATTAGGGACTGCTATTGATAATGAACTAAATAGTGAATTACGAGTCACTGTAGTGGCAACAGGATTGGGTCGAGATAAAATTTCTCAGGCTGAAGAGCCCGTTAAAATTGTAGAAAATCCTGCAGCAGTGGAAGATTATGGCAACCTGGATATGCCAACGGTGATTCGAAATCAGAACCCAACCCGGCAGACCGTGGGTAGTGACATGGATTATCTTGATATTCCGGCTTTTTTAAGAAAGCAGAATAATTGAGACTGAAATCGTTGAAAAACCGGATGAATGCCACAATTATAGGAATTAATAGCGAAATACAGTAGCAGATTATTTTTCAAACAAGCGTTTTATGTTATACTGTCGCCCAATTTTCAGGCGGTGATTAGAAAATGCTTATATAAAATCGTTGTATAAGATTTTATATATGGAATAACTCATTACTGTATATGGCTTTATTAAAAGCAATGGTTGAAGCAAAATGATTAGACAGCGCACATTGAAAACAGTTATTCGAGCCACAGGTGTCGGGTTACATACTGGTGAGAAAGTTTATCTCACCTTACGACCTGCAGCAGTGGATACTGGTATTGTTTTCCGTCGTGTCGATTTAGACCCTGTTGTCGAAATTGATGCACGCCCGGAGAATGTTGGCGATACTACGCTGTCGACCTGTCTGGTTAAAGATGATGTCCGTATCTCAACGGTAGAACATCTGTTATCCGCCATGGCGGGTCTGGGTATTGATAATGCCTATATTGATGTCAGTGCTGCGGAAGTGCCGATTATGGATGGGAGTGCTGGTCCCTTCGTGTTTCTCATTCAATCAGCGGGTGTTGAAGAGCAAAGCAAAGCGAAACAGTTTATTCGTATAAAAAAACGCGTTGAAGTCAAAGAAGGCGACAAAGTTGCTGCTTTTGAACCTTATGAAGGTTTTAAAGTCGGTTTTGAAATCGATTTTAAACACCCTGTTTTTGCTAAATCAAACCAGAGAACAGAGATCGATTTTTCCTCTACTTCATTTGTAAAGGAAGTCAGCCGCGCCAGAACTTTTGGTTTTATGCGAGATATGGAAATTCTACGAGATAATAACCTGGCACTGGGCGCTTCTATGGATAATGCTATTGCCCTGGATGACTATCGTGTATTGAATGAAGATGGCCTACGTTATGATGACGAGTTTGTGCGTCATAAAGCACTGGATGCCATTGGTGATCTTTATTTACTTGGTAAATCTCTGATAGGTGCCTTTGAAGGTTATAAGTCAGGTCACAAGCTGAATAATCAGTTAATACGTACCCTCGTTGCTGATGAAGAAGCCTGGGAACTGGTTTCCTATGAAGATGCAGAAAATGCCCCCATTTCCTATATCTTCAATCCAGGCCTGGTAAATTAATCACGTTATTAATTTCTGATATACAAAAATGCCGACAAATGTCGGCATTTTTATTGGGTAAATTTACACTATCGCAAACTCTTGTCATTCCGAGCGCAGTCGAGGAATCTTATGCCAGGCCTCAAGATCCTTCAACTACGCTACGTTCAGGATGACAAACTGTTTTACTCGAAACTCGTCACTCGAAACCCGATCCCTTGTCATTCCGAGCGCAGTCGAGGAATCTTATGCCAGGCCTCAAGATCCTTCAACTACGCTACGTTCAGGATGACAAACTGTTTTACTCGAAACTCGTCACTCGAAACCCGATCCCTTGTCATTCCGAGCGCAGTCGA
>DRNA01000190.1 GCA_011322365.1 Aeromonadales bacterium
CTGATCCTACAAATATCCATAAGTTCAATGGTTGGTAAGATTAATTCCGCTTTAAAATGATCTTTTTACCTTTATTAGGCCTAAAAGTATGAGCCGGCCCTGTGGAGAACCCCGGATATGGCACGCATCCCCAACAACGAACTCGACCGCCTGAAACGCGAAGTGGCTTTGGTACGCCTGGTGGAATCGTCCGGTATCGAGCTGAAAAAACACGGTAAGGATTATCTTGGGTTGTGCCCATTCCACAACGACAAGGAACCATCCTTGGTCATCGCGGCGCCAGGACAAGAAGGGAAAAGGGGTCGCGTCGCTTGTTCCATAATTAAACCATTTTACATGTAGTGCTCCAAATTGCCATCGTATTCATTGCCAATTTATTTATCGAACAATTTCATTGTCTTACGATGGTTTAACCTCACTGCCATCATAAGATTTTTCATCTTTCCAAAATTAAAACCTGATGTTTTACCAAACCGTGTCATAAAAATTACCATCATAACGTTCAAATAATAAAAGCCAAAACTATTTTATACGATGATTTTGGCTTAGTAAAAAACGAAATTGTGTGGTTAAGATACCTGTTGTTTAATCAACGCTTCATCAGTACCAGAGAAGTATCCAGCATGCGGTTGGAAAAACCCCATTCATTGTCGTACCAGCTCATGATTTTTACCAGGTTGCCATTGACACGTGTTTGTGATGGGGCGAAACAGGATGAGGCCGGATTGTTGTTAAAATCTATGGACACCAGTGGGGCTTCGACATATTCCAGGATAGGTTTCATTTTTCCTGCGGCGGCTGTGGCCACTACCTCATTGATTTCTGCTACCGAAGTTTCCCGTTTAGCTACAAAATGGAAATCGACCAGGGAAACATTGATAGTGGGTACTCGAATGGACATGCCATCAAGTTTTCCGGCAAGTTCGGGCAACACCAGGCCTACTGCCGCTGCTGCACCGGTTTTGGTCGGGATCATGGATTGAGTGGCTGACCGTGCCCGGTAAATATCACTGTGGGCAACATCGATGAGCGTTTGATCATTGGTGTAAGAATGAACTGTAGTCATATTGCCTTTTTCAATGCCCACAGATTCATGCATCAATTGGGCAAGGGGTGCAAGGCAATTGGTGGTACAGGACGCATTGGAAATAATAGTACTTTCAGCATTTAAAATATGATCATTGACACCAAAAACAATGGTGGCATCCACATCGGTTCCAGGTGCAGAGATGATGACTTTTTTTGCGCCAGCAGTTAAATGTAAACTGGCAGCATCGCGGCTTCTGAAGAACCCGGTACATTCATAAACGATATCAATATCCAAATCTTTCCAGGGTAATTGGGCGGGATCCCTTTGTTGATAAACATTTATCAGATCATCGTTGACCATCATGATATTTTTATTATCCATACTTTTAAAATCAACTTCAGCTGAAAATTTTCCATGTACAGAATCATATTTTGTCAAATGGGTGTTAATGGCCGGGTCAGCCAGATCATTTACCGCAACTATCTGAATTTTATCACGGTAATCGTTCTCATAGAGTGCGCGAAGTATATTTCGGCCAATGCGGCCATAACCATTTATTGCAACTTTTATCATTTTATTTTCTCTCTTTTCTTTAAACAGGTATATTTCTATTAACGAATTAACTATTTGATTTAAAATATTTTGAGTTGGTTAAATTAGAGGTTTCTCTGGCGGCATCCTCAATTTGCTGCCAGTTTTTCTGCATTATCCACTCACTTCTCGCCATCCAGCTACCACCGACACAGCTGACATTGTTACAGCTCAGATATTTACCGGCTTTTAACAGTGAAATTCCACCGGTAGGGCAAAAAGTGATTTGTGGAATAGGGCCTGATATGGCCTTAAGCATATCCACGCCCCCCGAAGCCTCTGCTGGAAAAAACTTTTGAAAACTAAAACCGTATCCCAGCAATTGCAACATTTCACTCGGGGTTGAAGCCCCAGGTAAAAAGGGGGCATTATTACTTTTTGCTGCAGATAATAAAGCTGGAGTTATCCCCGGACTCACCAGAAAATCCGCACCGGAGTGTAATGCATCTTCCAGATTTTCCGGGTTAAGTACCGTACCGGCACCAACCAGAATCTCGGGTAAAGCTTTTTTAATTTCTGACAGTGCTTCAAGGGCGTTGTCAGTTCTCAGGGTGATTTCCAGTGTTTTTAAACCACCCTTTGACAGGGCCAATGCCAGAGGTACCGCATCTTCGATATTTTCAATGACCAATACCGGAATGACGGTGGTATTTTTAAGTCTATTTTTCAGATTGTTATTCACAATAACCTCAGTTTAATTTCAGGGAGCCCAGAACAAATCCACAGGGACTTTATTCTGATGAATCAAGGCGCAGATGGGCAGTTGGCTGCTATCATTGATTTGTTTGGCTTTTTCGAAAATGGCTAATTTTTCCTCGCCGGTAAATAGTAAAATAATATGTCGGCTATTAAGGAATGCAGAAAGTGTCATGGATATGCGTTCGGTATATTCTCCAGCTATCTTACAACCCGTTGCATTAATAGCGATGCAGCTTTTCCCTCCATGACTGTCCAGTGCCTGTTGTATGGGATCTGAATCGGGAAACAATGAGGCAAAATGGCCATCGGGTCCCATACCCAGCATAACAACATCATAGGGAGTGGGTATCTGTTCATATCGATCAGAACATTGCTGTTGAGCATCTTTTGCTCTCTTATGTTCAGATTTCATGCCGA
>DRNA01000191.1 GCA_011322365.1 Aeromonadales bacterium
CCATAAAGTCTATGGCCAGGTTATTCTGTTTAATGGTTTTTAATAGGTCTATGTCCGGGAAACGGGTGGTTGAGCCGGTGCCGATTAGAAAAATATCGGCATCAAACTGCTGCAGGGTTTCAATACACTGGCGATTAAAGTGTTCAAACTGCTGTGGAAAGTTCTCCTGTGATAATTGATCCTTAAATACCAGGCAGGTGCTGTCAATAGTAACAAAGTCATCTTTTGTTGAATCACTGGTATGAATATTCCGGTTGGGCTTAATCAGGCGGACAGAATCCTTATCATAAGAATGAAAAGAATAAGCATCGGAAATGGTTTCAATCTGCAGCATAATTTTATCACTTTAAAACATTTGAATGGGCGCTATCTTTTGTGCTGTTTGGGGCACTGTTTTGGATAAATTATACCCCAAAGTCACCTGTTTTAACGGGATTTGTTAGAAACAGCCTTAAATATGCAAAAAAGCGGATTTATTGATTGACAGGGGAGGACTGGATTAGTATTTTTACTGGTTTTAATTTAAGCTTACTAATAAGTTAATATAACAATTTCCAATCTTTCTGAGGCCAGTTTTTTGAACGACGATTTTCAGCGAATAAAGCGTTTACCCCCCTATGTTTTTAATATTGTCAATGAACTAAAAGCCAAAGCCAGGGCTCGGGGTGAAGACATTATTGATTTTGGTATGGGCAACCCCGATCAGCCGACGCCTCAGCATATTGTTGATAAAATGGTGGAAGCGACTCAGCGTAATGATACCCATCGTTATTCCATGTCCCGCGGTGTACCCCGTTTACGTAAAGCCATTTGCAACTGGTACAAACGCAGTTATGACGTGGATCTGGATCCGGAGTCAGAAGCCATTGTGACCATTGGTTCCAAAGAAGGTCTGGCACATCTTGCGCTGGCCACGGTCGGGCCGGGCGATGCGGTACTGGTGCCTAATCCTTCCTATCCTATACATCCTTATGGTTTTGTTATTGCCGGTGCTGATATCCGTCATGTGCCCATGACACCCGATGTGGACTTTTTTGCCGAAATGGAAAAAGCCATAAAAGATTCCTGGCCCAAGCCCAAAATGCTGGTGCTTAATTTCCCAGGTAACCCGACGACCCAGTGCGTAGAACTAGACTTTTTTGAAAAAGTTGTGAAAATTGCCCGTGAGCATAATATCTGGGTAGTACACGATATTGCCTATGCAGAAATTGTATTTGACGGCTATAAAGCCCCCTCTATATTACAGGTTCCCGGTGCTAAAGAGATTGCTGTAGAGTTTTACTCTCTTTCTAAAACTTATAATATGCCCGGCTGGCGGGTCGGTTTTATGTGTGGTAATCCGACACTGGTTGCGGCATTAACCCGTATGAAATCCTATCTGGACTACGGTATGTTTACCCCCATTCAGGTGGCAGCTATTCATGCCCTTGACGGTCCACAGGACTGTGTGGACGATATTCGCCAGATGTACCAGGATCGCCGCGATGTCCTGTGTAATGGACTGGATTCCGTGGGTTGGAAGGTTGAAAAACCTAAAGCCACTATGTTTGTCTGGGCGCCTATCCCTGAAGAATATAAAGCCATGGGTTCTCTGGATTTTTCTAAAAAACTGCTGATTGAGGCTAAAGTGGCCGTATCTCCCGGTGTGGG
>DRNA01000192.1 GCA_011322365.1 Aeromonadales bacterium
CGAATACTGTATAGAATCGGATTTAGTAGAAATAGATATTTCAGATTTAGAGTCAACATCTTTACATGAAAAAGTTAAAATTATAAAACGAGACTGCTTAATAATATACCCATGATAAACATCATCAGGATTCTGCATCTGATACCAGGCTTTATATATTAGTTCCTCATGCTGCTTATCCGGTTTATTATTACTTCGGATATCAGTTTTGGCCTCCTGTAGCCGCAGTTTTAATTCCTCCCGGGTCAGCATAAACTGCTCACAGAGATCCTTGTCTGTTAAAGGTTCTTCAAGCTCCTGATATGTAATGGTCTGGCGTGTGTATTTAGCTGAAGGGTCTGATTGCAGACCTTTTATGTCGGTATCTGGAATACCTGTTTTTAAGGCTTTTTTCCAGTCATCCCCCGTTAAACTGTAAAGGTAGGCGTAATCACTGACTAAAGGAAAATATAAGTCCTGCTCTTTGGCACCAAAGCCTTCAGTCAGCATTCTTACCCGTGGGCCGTCCTTAAAATCCGGCTCAACCATATTTATGGCACCAAGATGGTTACTGTGCCAGGGTATAATTTTTTCAGAAAGGGAATATTTCTTGTTTTTGGTTATTTCAGGGACTAGAGTTTTGGCAGCAAAAAGAATATTAGGTAACAGCTTAACCTTGCCTTCTCTTTTTCCTTTGTTATTGTAATAAGCTGAAAATAAATAGTTAATGCGGTGTTTGGGTGCAGTTCCGTCTGCTTTTTTGTTTTTCATGATTAGTCCTTTAATCTGTCATCACTTGTCATTGTAAAGAGTTAGTCGTCCAAATGAGTAACCATTTTTATCATCATAGGTATCATTGCCTTTTTTGGTATATATTGCTTTTTTATTATTACCTTTAATATTTCCTGAAAATATTTGCCAACGGCTAAAGGTAATGTATTTATCAAGCTGTTCAGAAATACCATCAAGACTACGGTGTCCTGAAATAATTGTTTTGGGTTCTTCTAAAAATGCAAGTTTTCGACTTGTATTAATATTTTTGGGATTATAATCCATATACATTATGTATTTTCCATTTTTACTTATGTTATGAATAATATCTCTAATTCTTCCTAGCTTTTCATACCTGATTTCCTTGCCATTAAAATCCAGTATTTTAAAGCCATCTTCTTCCATTTGAACTATGTGTTCTGAATTTTGTAAAACAAAAATATGAGAACCCAATATTTCGTTTAATTCTTTAACTTTACCGCTTTTAAAATAAACCCGCTTTAATCTATGATCAAAATTACAAAAAAAAGACTGGCTATCTCCTACCCAGGGGGCATGCCATATCTGACAATCCAGTATAAACTTATTGGTCTTTTCTTTTAAATCAATCAGATGAATTCTGTAGGGCATAGACATACTGGTAAAGTGAACAAGTATATAGCGGTTGTCAGGTGAACGGACTGGATAAACCGCAAAATTTAAGTCTCTGGTTTCCCCCTGATACAATAAATCCTTATCCGCAGCCAGCCTTAAATCCGTACCGTCAATCTTAATACTCCAGATTTCAGGCTTTTCCCGGTTCGGTCCCTGCCAGACAAACTGTATTCTGGGCTGGTCATAACTGTCGGCA